>JAAXIE010000002.1 GCA_012270525.1 Dehalococcoidia bacterium
GGATCAACCGGAGACCACGGAAAAAGCTAGCCCGTATCCCCGATTTCTGGGGGCGGCTTTCGCATCCCTAAGATATCGCGATTATGCCTTTCTGTGGCTGGGTCAAAACACCCACGGGCTTGCCATCTGGACGGACATGATCGCCCAGCCCCTGCTGGTGCTCGCCCTGACCAATTCTCCCCTTCACCTTGGCATGGTAATCATGGCCCGCATGGTTCCGGGTCTTGCCCTGGGTCCCTTGGCAGGAGCTATGGCGGATGGGTTCAATCGCCGGACCGTCCTCCTTCTCTCGAAAGTATCGATACTGGTTGCAACCGTCCTTTTTGCTGCTCTCATCTATATAGACGCCTACCCGCTGTGGACAGTGTATGTCTATGCGCTCATCAGGGGCACCACCATGGCCTTCGATATGCCGGCGCGAAGGGCGATGATCCCCAACCTGGTTCCCGCAACCTTGGTCACCAACGCTATGGCCCTCAGCACGTGGAGCATGACCGTCACCCGAATAGCCGGAGCTGCGGGCGCGGGACTGCTGGCTTCATACACGGGCTATGAAGGTGTCTATGCCACAGTTTCTGTAATGTACCTTGGTGCGGTGTTCTTCACCTGGATGATGCATTTCCGGGATGACCGCAGGCAAGAGAGCCAACATGGGATGAAGAGCATGGGTGGGGATATGCTGGACGGTCTGAAGTTCGTCTGGCAGACGCCTCCCCTACGGGCGGTATTGATCTTTGCCTTGGGTTACTTCACCTTCGGAATGGCCTTCATGCAGGTGTTTGCGCCCCTATTTGCCAAGCAGGAAAACATATTCGGTGTAGGCGACGCGGGCTTCGGGTTCATGATGTCCGTATCGGCGGTGGGCGGCACCATCGGGGCATTGGGGCTGGCTGCGGCCAACCCGCAGAGACGACGGGGTCTGATCTTGATCGGGATGCTTGGGTTCTTCGGAGTGCTGCTTCTGGGATTTGCGGGTTCTGCCCACCTGGGCTCGGTAACACTGGGTTACATCATGATGTTCATGCTGGGCTTGGGCCAGTCCAACTTCCCTCCCCTGGTGTATGCCCTTGCGGTGGAGAAATCGCCGGAGGATATGAGGGGACGAGCCATTGGCGTGGTCAGCTTGGATCGGGCCACCATTATGTTGGGGGGAGTGATCGCCGGGGCCCTGGCCGAGGCTGTGGACCCCATAGTTGCCCAAGCCATCTTCGGCCTGGTGTGCCTTGCGACGGCGGCAGTGTTCTTCGTAAGCTACCCGACCCTTCGCAGGATAGACTAGAGGCCCTCTACTTCTGGAAGGCTGGCAGCACCTCGTTGATGCACCGGTCCACCTGGCCGTGAAGGTCGGGGGCAACGAAACGCATCACCGGCATTGTGCAGCCCGCGTCGATGTAGCTCTGTATCTTGGCAATAACCTGCTCGGGGGAGCCGTAAGCCAGCCAAAGCTCAGTGCGCTCCCTGGATATGGCACCGACGCCGTAGTAGTGGGACATGTAGGTCGTCGCTTCCTCGTAGGCCTTGTCCCGGTCCTCGTTGATGTTGACCATCAGGTGCAGGCAGGAATCCATTCCACTGGGGTCCTTGCCTTCCTGGGATGCGTACTCGCGGATGGTGTCGAAGCGCCTCTTAAAGGTCTCCGGGGTCGTGGTGTCCGACTGCCAGCCATCGGCGTACTTGGCTACCCGGCGCAGGATGCGCTCTTCCAGGGCTTCGTCCACCGTGTCTCCCTTGGGGTTGGCGGCGATGAAGATGGGGCAGGGCTGCTGCACCGGCTTGGGTACCAGGGGAACGTCGTGGAAGTGGTAGTACTTGCCGTGATGGGTCACCGAATCTTCGCTCCAGAGCCTTCGCAGCACCTGGACTCCTTCGACCACACGGCCGACCCGTTCTTTCGACTCGATACCCATGGCTTCCAGCTCGCTGGCATATTGCGGCCCAACCTGGGCCGAAGTGCCGTTTCAAACAGCCAGGATGGTGCGCCCCCCGGAGAGGATGTCCAGGCTTGCCCACTGGATTGCCAGGGGTATGGGGTGGCGCATTGGGAAGCTGGCCATGCAGATGGTCCCCAGCTTCACCTCCTTGGTGTGGCAGGCGATGGCCGACAGGGTGACGATGGACTCCAGCCGGGGCTTGGAAAGGAAGTTGTCTCCCACCCAAACGCCGTGGAAGTAGCCCGAGTCCTCGCACTTCTTGGCGGCCTGCGCCAGGTCGTCCATGGTTGCCCCGCCCAGCACTACGGCCCTGTTGGATAGGCTGATGCCGAACTTGGCCTTCATATCTTTCATCGCTTCCTCCTGTATCGTCCCGGTTTGGGGGCGATCACATCGCCCCTCAGCCAACTGGCGTTTTGAAGCCCCATCAAGGGGCTACTAGGTCAGCAAAGACAGGGCGGTGTGAACCACTACCTTAGCTTCCTTCACTGCCTGGGAGATGGGGGCGAAGTCGATCCCTAATGGGAACTCCCCTGCGCCGCCGCCGTACATGACCGAGGGAACTCCAAGGGCGCAGGGCCCGCCGGCGTCGAAGGAGCCGTGGCCATAAAACTTGTCCGGCTCGCTGCCGCACACCGCTGTGTGGGCGCGGGTCAGGGCGGCCACCCCGGGATGGTCCGGGTCCACCAAGGCCGGCAGCATGTAGGTGCCGCGCTCCACGCTGACCTCGTAGGGTGAAAGGTCGCCGATGGTGTCTCGAATGTCAGCCACCGCCTGGTCCGGGTCGTCGCCGGGTATCATGCGGCGGTCCACCCTGATGCGCGCCACGCCGGGCAGCGTGTGTGGCGCCACAGGGTCGAAGAGCATCTGGTATGGGACTGCGTGGCGCC
>JAAXIE010000083.1 GCA_012270525.1 Dehalococcoidia bacterium
CCCATGGCGGGCAGCGTGCTCAAGGCCGGCTACGAGCTGGTGGTGCATGACATTCACGAGGAAAAGGCGAGAACGCTGGTCGACCAGGGCGCGGAGTGGGCGGACTCGCCCGCCGAGGTCGCCGCGCAATGCGACATAATCTGCACCTGCCTGCCCGGGCCCACGGAGATGGAGCCGGTGACGCTGGGTCCGGGGGGAATCCTGGAAGGAGCAAGGCCGGGCTCGGTCTACATAGACCAGACCACCAATTCACCCCTGCTTGTCCAGCGGGTGCATGAAGCATTTGCGGCCAAGGGTATCGCAATGCTCGACGCCCCGGTGAGCGGCGGCGTCGAGGGCGCCAGGGTGCGGGACCTGCTGGTGATGGTGGGCGGTGACGAAGCCACCTTCCAGCGTTGCCTCCCTGTGCTGGAGGCCATCGGCGAGCGGGTGATGCACACCGGGGACATCGGCTCGGGATGCATCTGCAAGATCATGCACAACACCGCCGTATTCTGCGCCGACCTGGCCATGACCGAGTGCTGGACCCTGGCCATCAAGTCGGGGGTGCCCGCCGACACCATCGTAGACGTGTTCCGCAACGGGGCCATCGGACGGATGAGCAATCTCTGGTACAGGCTGCCCGACACGTTCTTCCGCGGGGATTTCGAGGCCCGATTCGCCCTTCGTACCGCCAACAAGGACCTGCGCCTAGGTGAAGAGTTGGCTGAACACCACGACGTCTCGATGCCCATGGCCGAAGTCTGCCGCGACCTCTACGCCCAGGCCATGGCCCGAGGGTGGCAGGAAAACGACAGTTCCATTGTGCTAACCCTGCAGGAGGAGCGCGCAGGCGTCCAGGTGCGGCTCAGCGGCGAGGCGTAGCGGACGCGGCGCCCAACAACGGCAGGCCTGTCAAGCCACAAACCGCGGAACATCACGCGAACGCGCCTACAAGTCGTTGGTCAGGACCGCAACTCCGCCACCGCCTCCACCTCCACCAGGAAGTCCGGGTCCGCCAGTCCGGCCACCACCACGGTCGTGCTGGTAGGGCGGCCTTCCTCCGGCAGCAATGTCATACGCACCTCACGGATCTTACCCAGGTTCTCCGCGCCAACGACATAGGTCGTTGTCTTCACGATGTCCTGCAGGGTTCCTCCGGCAGCCTTCACCGCTGTATCCAGGTTGGCCCACACTTGCCGGATCTGCGCCGCTGCGTCGCCCGGGTGAACCGCCCTGCCGTCCAGACCACGGGGCACCTGCCCGGCAATGTAAACGGTGTTGCCCACCTTGACCACGTGGTTGTAGAGGTTTGCCGGAGGTGAGGCCAGTTCCGGGGGATTGATGAATTCCCGTTCCACTTGGACCCTCCACGTTAAAGAATCTGAACTCTGTTGCACTGTCGTATAACTCTAAAGAGTCCTTGGTATGATAGCAGCCGGCAGTAGAAGGCCATGGTGAGACGCTTAAGTGGCTGGGGCATCGCATTTTAACGTTCTTTGCGACCGGCAATCCGCCATTGCTGGAACATCCTCGTTATTCCCGCGCAGACGGGAATCCAAACCCCGTATACCCTTGCAAGCAACCATCTGCGAAGGACCTGCGGGTTGTCGGAAGGAAAACACCCTATGTCTGCATCATGGCCAGAAAGCACCACGGCACCCTACACCCCGGGGGTTGGATTCCCGCCTCCGCGGGAATGACGGGTGGGGCGCGGGAAGACGATTGGATGGGCCAATTAGCTCTAGGGCGCGATTGCCCCGGGAGTAGGAAGCCATGATGAAGCTCTTAAGTGGGCCTCTACTGTTCGCAGGTCTCCTTCTGGTCATGGTCGTGGTGCAGGGGTGCGCAGACGAGCGACCATCGGCCGTAACCAGGGAACCCTCGGTATCGGGAGACGTCGGAAGCGAAAGTGATTCGGTAGTCATGCCGGCCAGTGGAAACCAAGGAACGAGTCCGGAGGAGGACAGGAGATCCGGAGCCGATCTGCCCTCCGGTAGTCCCACCCTTCTGGCGGCGGAGGACCTGCCCGACGGAGTTTCGGAGGCCTTGGCGCGGGATGCCCAAGGATATGCTGAACAGTACGGCATCGAGCTATCAGAGGCTATCACTCGTCTCCAGTTGCAGGAGGCAATCGGAGAGCTGGACGCTGAAGTAACCGCCAGTGAGTCCGGTACATTCGCGGGCCTGTGGATACAGCACAAACCGGAATATCGTGTGGTGGTGGCATTCACTAGGGACGGAGAATCCACCATGGGCAAGTACGTACAGGACGGGCCGCTGCGCGAAATCCTCGAGGTCAGGGTGGCGCAGGCAACCCTTGAGGAGTTGGAACGGGCCCAGTCCGATGTCAGCCGCATGGTTGACGAGTTGGGATTTCGGCTGTCGTCCGGAATCAACATCCAAGAAAATCGCGTTGAAGTCTACATACCGGACCGCGCCAAACTTGAAAAGGCGCTGCGAGACCACGGACATGCACTCCCTGATCACGTCGTGATTATTGGCCGGTGATTGACTGGCAAAACCGCTGACCTGTATGCAGGCACCCGCTGGCGGCACAGTGATGGACAGTCGGTTCTATGAATCCAGGCCGAATCGGAGCGACCCACAGCCCCACCTATCCGGAGTCACCGTGTTGACCGACTAGCGGGCAACGCACGATCCGCCAGGGGCCGGCTGCCAGCATCAAGATCCTCGGACCCGCCACACTGTGGAGGCTCGCATGAAACCATT
>JAAXIE010000319.1 GCA_012270525.1 Dehalococcoidia bacterium
TTGTCGATTTCATCGATGTAGATGATCCCTTGCTCAGCCTGCGCTATGTCCCAACCTGCATTCTGGATCAGCCGGAGCAGGATGTTCTCCACGTCCTCCCCTACGTAACCCGACTCGGTGAGGGACGTGGCATTGCAGAGAGCGAAGGGCACATGAAGAATGCGGGCAAGGCTCTGGGCCAGCAGGGTCTTGCCGCACCCAGTGGGGCCCGCAATGAGGATGTTGGTCTTCTGTAGTTCGACCTCGGACTCGTCGTCTCCGTCCCATATACGCTTGTAATGGTTGTAGACGGCGACGCTCAGGGCCCGTTTGGCGCGGTTCTGCCCTACGACGTAATTGTCCAGGGCCTCGTTCAACTCTCTGGGAGTGGGGAGCTTGCGGGGTCGTCGTCCCTGTTTCTTGGCTCGGCTGTCCTGCTCCACCACCTGCTGGAACACACGGACGCAATCGTAACAGACATAGATGCGACCGGGTCCGCCAACCAAGCGGTTGCTCGGGCTTTGGGCCTTACCACAAAAGGAACACTGGCGAGTCCTGCTGGTGCTCCTGCTAGCGGGCACAGCCGCGCTCCATCTTCGGTCCCTCTAGGACGGGGTGTTGTCCTGGTCTTCCGCGCCGTTGGCACCGTCCTGGGAGCCGATGACCTCGTCTACGATCCCGTACTCCAAGGCTTGCGGCGCAGTCAGATAATAGTCCCGGTCAGTGTCCCTAGCGATTCTCTCATAGTCCTGCCCGGTGTTGTCAGACAATATCGTGCGGATCTTGTCCTGTAGCCGGATGATTTCACGGGCGGCGATTTCGATGTCCGTTGCTTGACCCGAAGCTCCGCCCATTGGCTGGTGCATGTGCACTGTGGAGTTGGGCAAGGCATACCGCTTGCCCCTGACTCCACCCGTGAGCAGGACCGTCGCCATGCTGGCGGTCATACCCACACAGATGGTTGACACTTCGGGACGTATCAGTCGCATCGTGTCGTAGATGGCCAGGCCGGAACTGATCACCCCGCCGGGGCTGTTGATGTAGAGGCTGATGTCCTTCTCCGGGTCCTCCCGCTCTAGGAACAGCAACTGGGCGATGATGACGTTGGCGATGTGGTCGTTGATCGGTGTGCCCAGGAAGATAATCCGCTCCTTCAGCAGCAGGGAGTAGATGTCGAAGGCACGCTCCCCGCGTGGCCCAGTCTCGATGACCATGGGGATTATGTCTTGGGGTACAACCGGTCCCTGGGACCTGGTGAAGTCGTAGGGCCGTATCAAATCACGGGGGTCAATTGCCATGAGGACTGCCTCCTTGCTCCGCTGCCTCCGCCTCTTGTCCTGACGCTTCGTCTTCTTCCGCGCCCTCTTCTGATTCCGAGACCGCCTCTGGTTCCTCCGATGCGCCACTGAGCGCGATCTCTCCCAGCCGCTCCTGTACCCGGCGGGTCAGAATCCCGCTCCTTATTGCGCTCCGGGCATTGTCGGTGGAAAACGCGCGACGCAGGGCTTCCCGAGAGTCGTCCGTCCCGGACATTGCATCGATCTCATTTTCCACGTCGTCTTCGCTGACCTCAATGCCCTCTTCCCGGCCCAACTCCCGTACTACCAGCACGCGGGTGAGCCGTCTGGCCGCCTCGGGACGCAACTCCGCTCGAATCTCTTCGTCGCTCCTGTTTGCTTCCTCTACGTATGCTTCCGGTGACACACGGTGCTCACGAAGATCCCGTGCCCGGTCCTCGGCCATGCGGTCGATCTCGCGTTGTTCGGTAAGAGAAGAGTACACCACCCTTGCCCCCTCGATGACCTCCTGCAGGGCCTTCTCCCGCAACTCATACTCTGCGTTCTCATGGGCATCGTTGGCAAGGCGCCGGCGTATGTCCTCGTTGAGGTCGTCCAGGGAGTCGTAGCCCTCCCCCACGCCCTTGGCGAACTCGTCATCCAGGTCGGGCAGGCGAAACTCCTTGACCTCCAGCACCTTCACTTCGAAACGGCACTCCTTGCCAGCGATGGCCGGGTCCCGGTAATCATCAGGAACGGTGAGGGTGAACTCCTTCTCCTCGCCGGAACTCATCCCTTCGAGATAGACCGAGAAACCGGGAAACGGGACCGGGCTGTCCTGGCGGGGTATGAAGTCCACCCCGCGCTCCAGGAGAATCCGCTGGCCATCGATGGTGCCGTCGGCATCCAGATTGACCATATCCTCAAACCGGACCTGTCCCTCGCGGGGTTCCCAAACACCATAGTTGCGCTGCAACTGGGCCAAGGCCTCTGCGACCTTCTCATCGGTAACCTCGGCGGGCACCAATTCAAGGCGGATGTCCCGGAAGTCGCCAAGATCCACTTCAGGCTCCAAGGGAACAGTGGCCTTGAATGCGACGGGGTCGAGTTCCAGGTCGTCGATCTCCGGTTCCCCGAAGGGCGACAGGCTCTCCTGCTCCAGGGCTTGATTCAGCGAGGAGGTAACGATTGATTCGAGTCCCTCCTGCACCATGGCATCGCGTCCCAGGAAACTC
Organism: Dehalococcoidia bacterium; assembly: GCA_012270525.1. Next base: position 2,492 of record JAAXIE010000319.1, read on the forward strand.
TCGACCACTGACCGCGGGGCCTTCCCCTTGCGGAAGCCTGGAATCTGCACCCGGTTGACAAGCTGGCGGTAGACCCGCTGTAGGTGCTGTTCGATGTCTGGGGGTTCGAGTTCTACGTTGAGGACGACCTGTCGCGCCTCAGGGTCTTCTCTGGTTACCTTCAACCTCGGTCTCCAACGGAGCGGGGATTTACCGAGTATATCACGCACCAACCTGCGTTGCCACCATAGCTGCGCCAAGCGGCGCCATCCGCTCCGCTTGCCATTACCCCCTGGCTCCCCCCAACTCTGAGTTGTTGTTCCAACAACCGCTGATTGTGGGAGTGTCGCGCTTACCCTATACTTGCCGCCACATGATGCCGGGCGTCAGCAGGCCCACGCGAGATTCGCGGTTAGGAGTGGAAATGGCGACCAGTCAGATGACAGACCTCATTCACCTCATCAAGTCCGAAGCTTCCCGCCTTCGCGATTTCATGGCTGGCTTGGATGAGGCATCATGGTCCGCTAGGAGTGCCTGCGACGGCTGGCAGCTTCGCGATGTTGCCGCCCACCTGACCGCATCCGCCGACACCTGGGCAGGTGTGATCAACCGGGCCTTGGCTGGTGATGCAGACCCGCCTTCGGGCCAGTCTTTCCTCACACCCGGCGACCGTGGCTCCGAAGCGACCGCCCAGCGCGCAGTGGAACTCAGCCACCAACTCGGCGAGGGCCTGCTGGACGAGTTCACCGCAGGCTACGACCGGCTCTTTGCCGTCCTGGACGGCTTGAAAGCCGAGGACTGGGAGAAGCCCTGCTTCCATCGGCGTGGCCCAATGCCTATGCACGACTATGTAGCCCTGCGGCTACAGGAGTTGGCTATGCATGGCTGGGATATGCGCTCCGGCTTGGATGAGTCCGCCGAGTTGTACGAGGAGACCCTGCCGACGCTCCTCACCTTGGTGCCACGCTGGCTGGGCAACGCCTTCACCCCCGGCTTGGGTCTCCCCACCCCGATGCGCTTCCGCTTCGAAATTCCCGGACCGGTCGCCATGCGCCAGGACATTCTGGTGAACCACGACAGCTTCGAACTCCAGGAATCCGGCGACAGCAGGGCTGACGTCATCGTCCACTGCGATACCGGCAGCTACATCCTGCTCATATACGGCCGCTTCAACCTCGATTGGGCTTCGGTCATCGGCAAAGCACGCATCGAAGGTCGCCGGGAGCAGGCCACCATATTCACCACGTGGTTCCGGGGCTTCTAGGCTAGGAGGACTGCCATGGCAAGCGATCAGGTGCGCCACAGGATCGACGTAGCCCGATCCGATTCAGAGCGGCTGGAGCAAAGTCTCAGGGGACTCACCGCCACGCAACTGGCCCAGGACAGCCGGTGCGACCGCTGGACTGTGGCTGACGTGGTGGCCCACCTCGCCTTTGTGGCCCAGTTCCAGACTCGCATGATTGGCCGTGGTCTTCAGGGTGACGACAGCATGCCTGAAGCTGCCCGGCAGCAGGGTCCTGACGCCCCTCCGGCCTCGGAGATGATCGCCCAAGGGGCCCTGAGCCTGCGCGAACGCTTGGGAGAAGGCCTGCTCGACACCTTCCACGAACGCTACCAGGAACTCTTCAGGCTACTGGACTCAATGACCCCTGAAGACTATGCCAAGCACTGCTGGCATCCCCGTGGCGACACCTCCGTTGCCGATTTCGTCGACTTGGTGGTGAACGAACTGGCCCTTCACGGTTGGGACGCCCTCTCTCCGTTGGTCCCCACATACAGCATCGACAAAGGGGCTATACCCGCCGGACTTGACCTGTGCAGCAACGTGCTGGACCGCAGAGTACGGGCGGAACCCCGTATGCTGGGACCCATCAGGTTCGGGTTCGAGTTGACCGACGGCGTGGGGAGCATGCCCGACCTGGTGGTGGGCGGAGGACGCTCCGGCGTCAACGCAACCTTCCACACCGACGGCGAAGCCCTGCTCCTGATGGTCTACGGCCGCCTCAGCATGGACGACGCCATGTCGTCAGGGCGCCTGACAGTCTCCGGCGACGAAGCCCTCGCGAGAGACCTGGGAAGCCGCCTCACTGGCATTTAGGAACCGGAAAAGCTCCCGCTCCTTCGCGAGGCCCTTCTCGATGTAGGCCTCGGCCGTGTGGCAAATGGAATCGGTCACGTAGGTGCTCACCAAGACCTTCATCAAATCGACTGCTTGGGCTTCCGGGAGCACTCCGCTGTTCATGGATTCCACTCCCGCCCTGATTCCTGTCTGGGTCGCCTCAGGCGATAATGGGCTGGCTTGGGGAGCCTGCACAAGTGTGGACTGATGGTTCACGTGTCCGTTCATGATGCCCTGCTACGTTCTGGGTGCCAGTTCGCAGGAGTCATCCGATACTCCAGTGCCCCCGGGAATCGCCTGGCAAACTGAAGCACCTCGACGAGCCCTTCCACCAACTCCTGCGCTGATGCGAACCCCTCGTACTTGCGAGTGACCCGCCCCTCTCGGTCCAGGATGAACACCCACGATTCGTTGAGGTAGTCCTCGATCCCGGTGAGGCCCCATGTGTGCACCGCTGGCGCGTACTCAGCCCGGCCCAGGTCGCCCTGGATGTCTTGCGGGTTGTCGTAGACCTCCACGTGCACGAAGTCCACGTCCGATTGGTACTGCTCCTTGATGCCCTCCACGGTCTCCACCTGCGGTCCGCAGGTGGGAGTGGTGCAGAAGGCAGGGCTGGCGAACACCACCATGGCAGGGCGTCCGTTATGGATGATCTCAGCGATGCTGTGTTGATACAGATCCAGGTCCGGCGTGGAAGAACTGGTGAGGGCACTCGGGTCTGACGCCTCTCGGACCGTCCTGTTGGGAGTGAGCGGGGGCAGGGTTCCCAAGCCGGGAGTAGAACTGGCCTCTTCAACCTGCAGCGATATGACGGCAGTAAGTGTCTCGCCATCCTCCTCCACACTGACCCTCAGTTCCCACCTGCCGGGGTCGTCCAAATTGAAGTTGGCTACGTAGTTCCCCCTCGTGCCGTAGGGCCAAGGGTGAAAGACCGCCTGCATGCTCTCACGCACGGGTCCTGGCGATGTACCATCCCCGCGGTAGTAGGACTCAACCCTTGCCTGGGGCACCGTCACCAGGGAGCGGGAAGTCGTCAGCAGAAACGAGACCCGGTTCGGGCCCACTCCCAAGTCGGTGGTCGCAAGAATCGCCGACAGGTCACCGCCGTCTTGTCCATCGGTAGAGGCCGGAGAAGCCTGCGGAGTTGAAGCGTCCCCACCGCCGCAAGCCAGCGCCAGTGCCAAGGCCGCTAACCCAACAGCTAGGAAGCGCCTCCCTGCGCGTCCAGTTACGCTAGTTGCAAGCATCGCGGTTCCCATAGCAGCAGGGTCGCTTGAGTCGCACCGAACAGCACCATTGAAACCCATCGAGGTGGCCCCTCAGGCCAGCATTCGCCTACCATGGCTAGATGCCTTCGGTATAGATGCCGAAGGTAAAGGCGAAAAGAGCGAAATGCGGAGAGTCTGAACTCATCTTCAGCACGTAGGTCCCGTACTCCTCCGCATCCACGATGCTGTAGAGCCTCGGCTCATCCACCAGCAGGTAGCTCTGCCCATCCTCCATAACCACATCCCGACCCTGGTTCTCTTCCGTAAGGGGCAGGCCATCCAGTGTCACCAGCACCTTGAAGGGTTCCCCGCCTTCCTCCGGGGTCAGCACGGCGTTGGCAGTGCGCGCCGTGAACTTCAAAAGCAGGTAGTCGTCGAAGCCCCCTCCCGCACCGTCGGGGGCATATTGCAGGCTCTCCTCGCCAGCCCGCCATGGGCCTTGCAGATATATCAGGTCGTCGACCCAGTTGCTCCCCGGCTCCTCGTATTCGCGGACCTCGTCTTTCGACCTGCAGAAGTCCTCGATGTCGAAGACATACCGGGAGTAACAGCCACGATGGTATCCACCGTACAGTTCACGCGTCAGCTTCCTGGCCCGAAGGAAGCCCGGGTCCACCACCTGGTCCGTGGGCAGCTCGATGTCCAGTGTGAGGTCGGCCCCTGCCTCTTCAAGCAGCTTTCGTATCTCCCGCTCGGTCTCGGCATAATACCCCTCGCCGAAATGGCTGTACCGTATGATGCCGTCCTTATCGATGAGATACTTGGCGGGCCAGTACTTGTTGTTGTACGCGTCCCAAGTGCGGAAATCGTTGTCCAAGGCCACCGGCCAAACGATGGCGTCATCCACCGATGCCTTCAGCACGTTGTCCCTATCCTTCTCGAACTCGAACTCAGGGGTGTGGATTCCAAGGATCACCAAGCCATCGTCGGCATAGCGGGCATGCCACTGCCTCAGATAGGGGAAGGTGCGTATGTAGTTGACGCAGGTGTAGGTCCAGAAGTCCACCAGCACCACGTTGCCCCGCAATTCCGAGAGGCACAACGGCTC
>JAAXIE010000138.1 GCA_012270525.1 Dehalococcoidia bacterium
TTCCATGAAGATCGCGGTGATGGGGGCCGGGGGCACCGGCGGGTATTTCGGCGGGTTGCTGGCGCGGGCTGGTCATGAGGTGACTTTCATCGCGCGGGGGCCCCATCTCGAGGCTATCCGGGAACGTGGGCTGGCGGTGGAGAGTAGCCAGAGCGGCTCGTTCATAGTGCGGAGTAACGCGGTGGAACATACTACCGGATTGGCTGAACAGGAACTTGTCCTGTTCACCGTGAAAATGTACCAGAACGAGCCAGCCATCGAGGCCATCCGGCCAGTGGTCGGCCCCGGTACCGTGGTGCTGACCATACAGAATGGCATCGACAACTGGCGGCAGTTGGCCTCCGCTTTTGGCGAGGAACGGGTGATGATTGGCTCGGTCTACCTGGAAGGACGCATCGTGGAACCCGGTTTGGTGAGTCAGGGCGGCCCGGGCACATGCGATTTCGGCGAGATCCGCCCCGGCATTACCCAGAGGGGCGAGCAACTATGCCAGGTGTTCGCCGAGGCCGGATGGAGGGTCGAACTCCGGGAGAACATGATGGGGATGTTGTGGAAGAAGTTCTCCTACATCGCCGGGGCAGCCACGGTCTGCGCTGCTACCGGTTCCGTCTACGGGGAGATGAGGAACATCCCCGAAACCAGGGCACTGATCAGCGGGGTGGTACAGGAAGCCCTGGACGTGGGGCGAGCCCGGGGCGACCCCATCATGGATGACTCCCACCAGTGGGCGATGGAGTCCTTGGACCGCTTCCCCGAAGAGGGCCGGGCCTCGCTGGCCAAGGACTTCATGGAAGGCCGCCCCGTCGAACTGGAGGGACTCACGGGCGTCATCATTCGCATGGGCCGCGAGGTGGGGGTTCCCACGCCCTTGAACGATGCCATCTACGGGATCCTCAAGCCTTGGGCACTGCGGAACGAGAGCACCTAGGGGGCCCGGCGCATTGCATCCGTCTATTGGAGCGGCTGGCTATGTTTGCAGAAGTCGGTGACTGCAAGTTCTACTACGAAATTACCGGCGAGGGACCGCCCCTGGTGCTGGTGCACGGGACAGGCGCCGATTCCCAGAGCTTCGAGGACGTGGTACCCATCCTGAGCCAGCAGTTCAAGGTCTACGTCTACGATATGCGGGGCCACGGGCAGACGGCCCGGTTGAGCGATGCGCCGTTATCGGACGACATCTGGGCCGACGACCTCGCTGCCCTGATGAATCACCTCGAGGTCCCTCCAGCAGCCATCGCTGGCTGGTCCCTGGGTGGGCTGATTGCGATGAACTTCGTGCTGCGCCATCCGCAGATGGCCAGTTCCCTGCTGCTGATTGGGTCGCGGAGTCCCCTGCCTAGCGCGGCCTTGGGCGACCGCTCCGGCTTTGCAGTGAGGCTCAAGATGGCAGCGGAAGGGGCCAGCACAGAGGAGATCGTGGAGGCTACATTCGAGTTCAGCCTCGGTGCTTACAGCCCCCATACCGTTCAGAACAACCCGGAGGCCGTGGAAAAGCTGAGGCGTGCCCTGCTGCGCAACGATCCGAAGTCCTACGGGGAACTCATCGGGGCCACCCGTGCCGACATCGCGGAGAGGCTGGGCGAAATCACCTGCCCGACTCTGATCGTGGTTGGCGAGGACGACGCCCGTGCCCCCATCGGGCAAGCCGAGGGCCTCAGTGCCGTCATCCCCAACTCCTACATGAAGATCATGCAGAGGTGCGGCCATTTCTACGGCTTCGAGCAACCCGAAGAGACCTGCCGCATCATGACCCGGTTCCTGAGAGCTTTCGGATAGCTGGGGAAGCTCTGAGTAACCCCATTCTTCCCCGGAGCCGTGAGCCCGCGCTCCTAGCAGCCCTGTGACATTCTCGCGTTGCCCCCCTGCCCGTCCCCTGCTAGTCTGGTACCAGACCATACCTCCATCCCTGAAAGCTTGTGCACATGACCACACCCATCGGCAGCCCTCAGACAAGACACAACCGCCCGCGTGCCCTTCCCCTTCATGCCCACCGCCAGACCGCCCCGGGACCCGCTTTCGGAACAGTCTTTCAGCTAGAATCCAGCTACGCCAGTCGGAACAATCGGAACAGGTTCAGCTACGAAAAAACGTTTTCCAGCTACGAACGTGTTCCGACGCTCAGATACGATCTCACCAGCCGCAACCCTCGGCGTCCCGCATTCTCTGGTCCAAACCTCTCCCGTCCAGCTACAAATCACGCCCGGAACTCGCTCTCCGCTCCCCCTCCATCGGAACAAAACCCCAAGCTGTCTCAAAGCTGCAATCGGAACAGTCTCAATCCAGTATCGGCGCCCACATCCCTGGATCTGTCTCAGCCAGATACGAATCCGGCGGCATCGCCAACCCCTCCTCCGTACAAACTGGAACACGGCCCCAAGCTGTTCCAAAGCTACGGTCGGAACAACTCCCGCTCCGGTAGAGCCGGCAATTATCCTGGCAAGGCCCTGAGCGCCTGCCGTCGTTCCCGCTCCCCATCCCGTCATTCCCCCGCAGTCGAGAACCTGCGGCGCGGATCCTTTGACAGTCCAGTCTTGCGAATCACCGAGGCTCTCGGCGTGGTGTGCGGTCCCTTGCTTGGAGGTTACCTAGCCTTCTGGCAGCTATTCCAACTCTCCGAGGTAGGCGTACACCTCGATTTCCAGTTCCATTTCGGGGTGCAGAAGTTCGCCCTTGTAGCCGTGAGCGATGTAGCCCCTATTGGGTATGCGCTCTCGCAACTGACGGTCCACTACTGGAAAGTGCTCCCGCTCCTTGACGATGATTCGCATCTCGTAGATGTCCGAGAGGGATCCCCCGGCGGCGTGCAACACCTTCTCTATGTTGTCCAGGGTCAGTTGCGTCTGACGCTCGATGCCCGGCTCAAGCCTGCGCTCGTTCATGGGGCCGCTCAGACCCGTCATCGCCGAGGTGCCCGAAACGAAGAGCCAGTTGTCGAACTGCACGGCCCGGTCGAAGTGGCCCACCGGGGGCCCAATGGTCTCAGGGTTGTAGATGGTCTTCTTCATTGTCTGCTCCTTTGGTCGAGTGACGCTGTGGCTACTTGTGACTATTCCAACAGGAAAGCCCGCAGGTCGCGGTGCACCTGGTCGGGCATCTCCTCCGGCAGATGATGGCCGCAGGGCAGGGAGTGGCCCCGTACGTTGGTGGCGTACTCGCGCCAGGTGGCCAGAACGTCCTGCGTTCTTCCGACGTAGCCGGTCGCGCTCCACAGGGCCAGCATCGGGCAGGTGACTTTGCTTTCGAAGTCGGCCTCGTCGTGCTCCAAGTCGATGCTCGCCCCGGCGCGGTAATCCTCGCAGGTAGCGTGGATGGCTACTGGGTCGGAGAAGCAGCGGACGTACTCGGCCACGGCCTCAGGAGGATAGTGGGTGGCGGAGTCCGGGCCCCGCTCGAAGCGGTGACGGATGAACCAGTCTGGATCGGCCCCAATCATCCGTTCGGGGTAGTCGTAGGGCTGTATCAGGAAGAACCAGTGATGGGTGGCGGTCGCCATGGCCTTGTTCACGATCTGGAACATCCGGTGCGTGGGTATGATGTCCATGGTGGCCAGCTTGAGCACTCGTTGCTGGTGGTCCTTGGTCAGTCGGTGGGACACCCTCGCCCCGCGGTCGTGCCCGGCTAGGAAGAAGGTGTCAAAGCCCAGTTGCGTCATCACCTCCGCTTGGTCTTGGGCCATTGCCCGCTTGGAATAGTTGGCGTGGTCGGACTCCCCGTGGGGCTTGCTGCTGTCGCCGTAACCCCGCAGGTCAGAGGCCACGACAGTGAACTCCTCGGCCAGACGCGGGGCTACTTTGTGCCACATTACGTGGCTCTGGGGATAGCCGTGCAACAGCAGGAGAGGTGGCCCACTGCCTCCGACGACCAGGTTGATCTCGGCATCACTGGTTGTCAGGCGGTGCTGTTCGAAGCCTTCAAACATGGGCGTCCTCCTTGGTTCTATGTAGCTGCGGGCGGGGGAGCTACACTTCTCCCCTAGCACATACCGTCGGCCCAGTGCGACCCGTCATGGCGCGGGTCATGGGTGAGTCCTGTGTGTGCTTCTATATCCCGTACAGGGACCGGGCGTTGTCGTCCAATATCTTGGCCACTGAGGCCTTCCTGGGCTCGCCTTCCTGGCCCTTCCGTGCCAGTATGGCCAGGGCATCGATTTCCGCCGACATGTCGGCATGACCGTAGTCGGAGCCGATTACGAAGTTATCGTCGCCGACCAGGCCAATGATGTGGTCCATGTCGTCGAAGTTATCGCAACTGACGTAGAGGCGGTTCTCGGCGAGGATGTTCTGGCGCAGGTCGAAGCTCCGCATCCAAGCCATGCGCCCGTGGGTGCGGTTCAATTCCGTGACCATGTAGGGCACCCACGAAGCGGTGGTCTCTATAAAACCGAACCGGACGTCCTGTACCTTGGAGGGAATGTTGCAGGTCAGCAGCGAATGGAAGGCGTCAACCACCGGTAGAATCATCTCCAGTATGCCCATACCCCTGACCGCATCGGGGAGGTCGGGGTCGCCGCTACCGAGATGGAAGCAGACAGGCATGTCCTGCCTTCCTGCTTCCCGGTAGAGGGGCAGGAAGTAGGGGTCGCCTGCGGGCCGACCTCCGCACTCCCGGCCTTTCTTCAGGACGCCACACGCTCCATGTTCCTTGACGAAGGCCACCTCTTCCAGAGCTTCGGACATGCTAAGCAGGGGCAGGGGAGCGACCCAGCGCAGACGTCCACCGGACTGGGCCCACTTGCTGCCCATCCACCGGTTGTAGGCCTTGCACAGGGCCATCTCCACTTCGGGGCGACCGCTCACCTGGGTGAGGAAGAGGGTGGGATACAGCACCTGCACGTCGACGCCCAGTTGGTCCATGTGCCTCAGCCGGGCAGGAACATCACTGAGTTCCCGGGTGCGCTGCACGGTGCCGGTACGCTGGTCGTCGCGAATGCGCCTCAATCGCAACTGCCCGTCGATGAGCCAATATCGGTTGTATCCCCGAGGCGTCCCATCCGACCCTCCTGGGTCGTCCTGGGTGACGGTCAGTGGCCTGTACTGCTGGTCTTCTTCGGCCAGATATTCCCAGGTCTCTTCGGTCTCATCCACGTGGGTGTCCGCATCTATGATGGGCATGCGCTCTCTTCCCCCTTTATGAACCGTTCAGAGCCACTCATGCGCTAAGTTAGACGCCAAGGCGTAGACCGTCAACAGCCAAGCCTGAGGTGGATGGCAATGTGCCGTAGGTCGATACCCGGGCCCACCGCCAACCCAACGCCAGCCCTCTCTCGGTATCTTCCAAGGGCCAAGAGGCGTAATATGTCCCTGACGTCCGGAAGTCCCGCCCCAGGAGTTTTCAATGCAGACTATTCAATTCGAGAAAACATGCCTGTCCAATGGCTTGAACGTCATCCTTCACGAGGACCAGTCGCTGCCCGTGGTAGCGGTCAACGTCTGGTACCACGTGGGTTCCAAGGATGAGACGCCAGGCAAGACGGGCTACGCCCACCTGTTCGAGCATCTGATGTTCGAGGGTTCCAAACATCACAACCAGAGCTACTTCGAGCCGCTGATGCAGGTGGGGGCAAACCTGAACGGCTCAACCAACCTTGATCGCACGAACTACTGGGAGAATGTCCCGGTGGAGTATCTGGAACTGGCCCTGTGGCTGGAGTCGGACAGGATGGGATTCCTCCTGGACGCCTTGGACCAGAAGCGATTCGACATCCAGCGGGACGTGGTGAAGAACGAGCGCAGGCAGAGCTACGAGAACCGGCCCTACGGCATGGCTGGCATGCGCATTCAGGAAGCTCTGTACCCTCTGCCCCACGTCTACCACTGGCCCACCATCGGCTACCACGAGGACTTGGACGTAGCTACGGTAGAGGATGCCCATGCCTTCTTCCAACGGTTCTACACGCCTTCCAATGCCAGCCTGTCCATAGCAGGGGACATTGATACGGAGCAGACGCTGCAACTGGTCGAGCGCTACTTCGGAGGCCTGGCTCCTGGCGAGAGCCTTGTGCGCACCAACCGCGTCGATTCGTTTCTGGGCGGCCCGGTGCACCTTACGCTCTACGATAAGGTACTGGTGCCACGGCTATATTTGGCGTGGCCTGCGGTTGCACGGTTCCACGAGGACGAACCAGCACTTGCGGTTCTGGCCGACATACTTGGTACCGGCAAGAGTTCAAGGCTGCACCGCATATTGGTCCACGACAAGCAAATCGCCCAGTCAGTGGGGGTCTACAACGACTCGGCCGAGGTGGCGGGCGACTTCAGTATTGAGATCACGTCAGCTGAAGGCCATTCGACCTGCGAGACGGAAACAGTGGTAAGAGCCGAGTTGGAACGTCTCAAGCAGGAACTACCCACTCCGGAAGAGGTGCAACGGGCCAAAAACCGCATAGAGTGGTCCCACGTGCGCCAACTTTCCACTGTCGGCGGATTCGGCGGAAAGGCCAACCGCCTCAACGCCTTCAACGTGTTCGGTGGAGACCCGGACTTGGCCAACAGGGACATCGAGCGCTTTCTAGCAGTTCAGCCGGAAGACGTTAGTCGGGTGACTCGGAGGTACGCTTCCGACAAAGTCGTGCGCCTGCAGGTGCTGCCAGAGCCAAAGCTGGCCCATAGCGCCCATGCCATTGATCGCACCATTCAACCAGCCCCGGCTTCCCCGGGGTCCTTCCAGCCTCCGCTGCCCCAGCGGCACGAGCTATCCAACGGACTGAAACTGCTGGTGGTCGAGAAGCGGGAAGTACCGATGGTCGCCTTTGGGGTCATCTTCGAGACGGGGGCCTCCAGCGATCCCACGTCTCGTGGAGGAATCAGCAGCCTCACCACGGCCATGTTGCAGGAAGGTACCACCAGCCGTTCCAGCACCCAGATCGCTGACGAGTTCGAGTACTTCGGCAGCCACTTGCTTGCTTCCACGGGGCGGGAGTACACCCTTGTGGGCAGTGAATCCCTGTCCCGCGAGTTTCCCAAGGCCTTGGAACTTGTGACCGACCTGTTGCGGTGCCCTACGTTTCCCGAGGAAGAGTTGGTCAGAGTAAGCAATGAGCGGCAGACTGCTATCCGCCGGCAGCGCGATAATCCCACGGCACTGGCCGATTTGGTAATGCCGGTCCTGCTCCATGGGGTGGGGAGCGCGTATGGGCATCCGATAGAGGGTAGTGAGGACCTGTTCCAAGGCCTGATGCGGTCCGACCTGGTCCAGCACTTCCAATCGACCTACGGCCCCGGTAACGCCACGCTTGCGGTAGTGGGAGACATCTCGATGAAGGAAGTGGTGCGTCTTGCCGAGGAACATCTGGCGGGCTGGAAGGACACAACAGCATCGCTGAGCCTCAACGGGCACGGTGGCGAGCCGCGACTTTCCGGCACCATGTACATTCTGGACAAGCCGGGTGCAGCCCAGTCGGTCATACGTGCTGGCTCAGTCGGAGTATCGCGGCATCACGCAGACTACTTCCCACTGAGTGTGTTCAACCACCTGTTCGGGGGCCAGTTCACGGCCCGTCTGAACCGCAACCTGCGACAGGACAAGGGCTACAGCTATGGATATCGCTCTTCCTTCGAGTGGCAGCGAGCCTCATCGCGGTTCGTGGCTGGAGGGAGTGTGCAGACTGCGGTGACGGCGGCTGCTGTATCCGAGACGCTCAAGGAGTTCG
>JAAXIE010000134.1 GCA_012270525.1 Dehalococcoidia bacterium
ACCATCTCCCGAGCATCGATGATGCGGTCGGCGGCGACGTGCTGCAGGTCTGCTGCCTTGCCCACCTCGGTAATCCGCTGACCGTCGATCACCACGGAGCCGTCGCGTATGATGCGACGCTCCGGGTCCATGGTCACGATGAAGCGTGCCCCTTCCAGCTTGAGGGTCTGCGAGGCCATATCAGCCCTCTCTTTCTCCGTTCGGTTCGTCCGGCCGGGTCACTCCGGGGTCCAGGGTCCGGGTGATTCCTTGTTCCTGTATCGAATATGCAATAATATGGGCCAACCATCGCCAACCGGCAAGGACTAGCCCCCGTGTCCGCCGGCAGTAGAGCGACAGGAGAGGAGGGGCAATGGTCAAAGAGGTCCACTTCTTCACGGAGATGGCCTACTCGGCATACTCGCAGGAAGCCGCCAAGGAAGCAGGCTACACCAACCTCATGTTCCCCAACGACAACTTCAATCCCAGCCGTGCTGGCGAGTTGTACAACATCTATTTCGAGGAGTTCCAGCACGCCAGCGAGGCCGGTTTCGACGGCATGATGATCAACGAGCACCACTACAACCCGCTCTGCATGATGCCAGCGGTCAACCTCATCGGCTCGGTGCTGGCCCGCACCACCAACAAGGGAAAGATCGTGTTTTTGGGCAACGTGCTGCCCATCCATGAGAACCCGGTGCGCGTGGCGGAAGAGGTCTCGATGGTGGACATAATGTCGGGTGGCCGGGTGGTCTGCGGTTTCGTACGAGGTATCGGGCAAGAGAGCATGGCCACTAACACCAACCCGGTGCACAACAGGGAGCGGTTCGACGAGGCCCACGACGTCATCCTGAAGACGTGGACCACCCCCGGGCCCTTCCGATGGGAAGGCAAGCACTTCCAGTATCGCATCGTGAACCCGTGGATGATGCCTCTGCAGAAGCCCCACCCGCCGATCTGGATACCCGGTGTGGCCAGCCCCGAATCGGTTATCTGGGCGGCTCGGCACCGGTATCCCTACGTTGCCTTGGCCCCGGCCATCGAGCTTCTGCGTGGCATATATGACCTCTATGCCAACACGGCTGCCGAGGAGGGCTACACTCCCACGCCGGACAACCGTGGTTATGCCATTCGAGTAGCGTGTGCGGACACCGACGAGGAGGCCTATGAGCTGGGCCGCAACTGGTACTGGCAGTTGGGTACTTCCTTCGGCATCGCTCCCCGTCACTGGCAGGCCCCACCGGGCTATCTCACCCGGGCCGCCCAGCAGGGTGCGCGCCAGCAGGAGAGGGATGCCACCCGCCAAGTGAACGTGACACCCGGCGGGCCGGTCCTCGAATACGAGCAGGCCCAGGAGACCTACCAGATCGTCACAGGGAATCCGGATACTGTGACCAGGAAGCTGAAGCACCTGATGGACATCATCGACCCCGCCAATCTGATTCTTTGGGGGCGCGAGGGCCACATGTCCCATGACGACGCGATGAAGAACATAGACCTCCTGGGCACGGAGGTGATTCCTGCCCTGAAGGACTACCAGCCCCAGTATGACGCGTAGGCCCTCAGGACGCCTCTCGGCGTATCGCGGTACTGGAAACTAACAGGAGCCTAAACGGTGGCGGGACAAGGGCGCATCACAACCGGAGAGCATGTCCGCAGGGCATTGGAGTTCCTGGAGCACTCCGACCGTGAATTCGCAGCGGGGCAGGAGCAACAGGGATCGGAGAAGCTATGGGGAGCCGTGTGCCAAGTCGCTTTCGCAGTAGCGAAGCAGAGAGGCCTGCCACATGGCAAGAGCAGCCATCGTCGCCGAGCGGTGAGGGAACTCTCTAGGGAGTATGACGAGCCCCTGATCGCTAGAGATTACGGCTTAGCAGAGAAGTTCCATGCCAATTTCTACCATGATTTCATGGAGGACGATGAGATCGATGATAATCGCCCGATGGTGCGCGAGTTTGTGCACCGGCTAATTGAGATAGTCGAGTCTCAGGACTAAACTTGAGACACTGGGGCCATCCAAATGAGAAAGGAGCCAGGAATGAACATCAACAAGGGGTTCTCCCACGTCGGCCTTTCCACGATGGATATGGATGCCACCCGGGACTTCTACGAGAACGTCCTCGGCTTCAAGGCGGTGCGCTGCGACATCCTCAAGGTCAAGGAGGGTGGCCAGATACGCCACATCTTCTTCGATACGGGACGAGACCAGTTCCTCGCCTTCATGGCCCCTGAGAACGTGCCCACCATCGACGAATACGATGCTGGCATCAACAACGCCCTCGGCGTGCCCGGCGGATTCTACCATTTCGCCTTCGAGGCGGGCTCGCTGGAGAACCTGGAAGCGAAGCGCGAGGAGCTGTTGGCCAAGGGCGTCGAGGTCACCGTGGTAGTGGACCACGAGTGGGCCAAGTCCATCTACTTCAAGGACCCCAACGGCATCTCCCTGGAGTTCTGCCATTTCAGCCGCGACCCGGGCACTGCCTATGACACCGAGATGCAGGTGCGGGCCGAGATATCCATCCACCAGATGCGCCAGAACTGGGACAACATGTCCCAGAGGGGCCGGGTGCTGGGCGACCGCGAACCCGTCCTCGCTGGCCGCTAGCCATGGCCGGTCCTTCCACGGCAGCCAGCGAGGCGGAGCAGGAACTGCGGGACCTGCGCTATCGCATGCGCCATTCGGCGGCCCACGTGATGGCCGATGCGGTGCTCCAGCTCTTCCCTGAAGCCCGCATGGGCGTTGGGCCGCCGACGGAGGACGGCTTCTACTACGATTTCGAGGTGGCCCGTCCCTTCACGCCTGAGGACCTGGAGCGCATCGAAGCCCTCATGCGGACGACCGTGGCTGGGGCCCATCCCTTCGTCAGGGGAGAATTCGCCCGCGAACAAGCTCCTGACATGTTCGCCGACCAGCCCTACAAGCTGGAGATTATCGAAGACATCCCCGCCGACGAGGAGTTGACCACCTACAGTCACGGCGGATTCATGGACTTGTGCCAAGGCCCCCATGTGGGGTCCACAGACCAGATTTTCGCCTTCAAGCTGCTGAGCGTCGCCGGGGCATACTGGCGGGGCGATGAAAGACGCCCCATGCTGCAGCGCATCTACGGGACTGCCTTCGAGAGCGAACAGGCACTGGAAGAGCACCTCGCCCGGCTGGAGGAAGCGGAAAAGCGAGATCACCGCCAACTGGGCCGCCAGCTTGGCCTGTTCAGCATCCAGGAGGAGGTCGGCCCCGGCCTCATAATCTGGCACCCCAAGGGAGCAGTGGTCCGGTCCATCGCCGAGGACTACTGGCGTCGCCTGCACCGGGAGCGTGGTTACGATCTGGTCTACTCGCCCCATGTGGGCAGATCCAACCTGTGGGAGACCAGCGGGCACCTGGACTTCTACCGCGATTCGATGTACTCGTCCATCGATGTGGAGGGGCAGGAGTATTTCCTGAAGCCCATGAACTGTCCGTTCCACATCATGGTCTACAAGTCGACCCTGCGCAGCTACCGCAATCTGCCCCTGCGACTGGGCGAACTGGGCACCGTGTACCGCTACGAGCGCAGCGGTACCCTGCACGGGATGATGCGGGTTAGGGGTTTCACCCAGGACGACGCCCACAT
>JAAXIE010000207.1 GCA_012270525.1 Dehalococcoidia bacterium
GTGGACCAACACGCCGGAGGTCCAGTTCCTGCAGGCGTCGGTGAACCTGGAGCAACAGAATGCCCTGTCGGGGTGGATTGCGTATGAGGTGCCGGTGGGGACTGGGCTGCGGGAAATCCGGTGGGCGGCGGGAGATACCATCTACATCAGGTTCCCCACCTGAGGGTCCCGTTCCGGGGTCTCCAACCAAGGGCTGAGGGGGAGTCCCTATTTCCGGGTCAGAGGGCGGGACACAGGGCGCAAGCAGGGGCGAGGACGGCATACCGCCACACCCTACCGTCTGGCGTCGCCTGTTCCATGCAGCCAGTGGAAGTGTGCTGCCTGTCGCTGCTATCTTCACCACGGCCGAGGTCATGGTGGCATTGACGGCCACGCTTTCGGGGGTGGCGATTGTGGTGGAGTCGGCCCGGTTGCGCTTTCCGCGGTTCAACCAGCGGGCCATCAGCTGGGTATCCCCGCTGCTGAAGACCTCGGAGCGGACAGGGGTGACGGGTGCTACCTGGCTGGTCCTGGCCTCGCTGGTCGCGTTTCTTGTGTTCGACAAGCCGGTTGCGATTGCCGCCCTGCTGTTCATATCGTTGGGGGACCCGGCGGCCGCGTTGGTGGGGAGCGGGGTGCGAGGGCCGCGGATCGGTGGCAAGTCGCCTTTCGGGACACTGGCTTTCCTGATTGTAGGGCTGGCGGCCTCATCGGTACTGATGGCTACGGATGTGCTGGAGCACCACCGGTCGGTGGGAGTGGGAGCGGCGGTCGCAGCCCTGGTTGAACTCGCTCCGCTGCGCATCGACGACAACCTCACGGTCCCTCTGATAAGCGGGGCCTCGATTACGCTTCTCATGATGTAGAGTGCCGCGGAGGTAGGCAGCGGCCACCGGATTCGGGGTTGAGGGGATGGGGTGGGCTGCCTATAATCCGGTGGATGGGCTCAGGGGGCTCTTTGGGAGGTAGGCATGGCAGCGCAGCCTCTTATTGTTGACGACGCGCAGGGCGATGTCTTCCGGGTGCATCGCTCAGCTATGACTTCGCCGGATGTGCTGGAGATGGAACGGAGGCGCATCTTCGACAAGTGCTGGCTCTATCTGGGGCATGAGTCGGAGGTGCCCAACGCGGGGGACTACCGCCGACGGAAGGTCGGCGGGCGACCGCTGTTCTTCGTGCGGGCCAGTGACGGGGTGATACGGGTCTTCTACAACACGTGCCGCCACCGGGGAGCGTTGGTGTGCCGGAACGACCAGGGGAACGGCGAGATATTCCAGTGCTTCTATCATGCCTGGACGTTCAACAGCCGTGGCGAACTGATCGGGGTGCCCGACGAGGAGGGCTATGCCAGGGGTTTCGACAAGTCCGACCTGAGCCTGCTGTCGCCACCGAAGGTCGACTCCTACCGGGGCTTCATCTTCGTCTGCTACGACTGGGAAGCCATGGACCTGCGCAGCTACCTCGCTGGGGCCACCGAGTTCATCGATCTTGTGGTGGACCAGTCGGAAGCGGGGATGCGGGTGGTATCGGGCAGCAACCGGTACAGCATCAAGGCGAACTGGAAGCTGCTGGTGGAGAACAGCTTCGACAACTATCATGTTGGCCCGACCCACAAGACCTATATCGACTACCAGACGAGCCTTGGGGTGAAGATACTGCCGCAGTCGGAGCGCTGGTCCGAGGCGTACTCGTTGGGGAACGGGCATGCGGTGATGGAGTTCTCGGCCACGGCGGGCCGGCCCACGGCCCACTGGTCGCCTCTTTTTGGGGAGAACACGAAGGAAGAGATCGCTGCTCTGCGGGCGCGGTTGGTGGAACGGCATGGCGAGGAGCGCACGGTGCGCATGGCCAACCATAGCCGTAACCTGCTGATATACCCCAACCTGTTCATTATCGATGTCGCAGGTCTGACCCTGCGCACCTTCTACCCCGTCTCCCATGATGAGATAGAGATACAGGCATGGGAGATGGTGCCCAGCGAGGACGACGCGCAGTTGCTGCGACGCCGTCTCGACAGCTTCCTGACCTTCCTGGGGCCTGGCGGGTTCGCTACACCCGACGACTCGGAGGCGTTGGAGACTTGCCAAGCTGGTTTCGCCACCTCTGCAGAGGTGGAGTGGTCGGACGTGTCCCGTGGGATGCATGTCGACCGTCCCCAGTCCATCCACGAATTGCAACTGCGGACATTCTGGCGCCAGTGGCATGCCCATCTGAACGGCGAGGGTTGGTTGCCTCCGGGGAACCCGGAAGCGGTGGCGAGGGAGAGGTCGGTTGCGGTGGCGGCGGACGATTAGTCAGGTTTAAGGTAGGAGGACACGCTCATGCCCAATATCGTCTACGTTCTCACCAATCCTGCCATGCCAGGCATCGTCAAGATTGGCATGACGGACCAGCCAGACGTCGAGAGCCGGATGAACCAGCTTTTTTCCACTGGTGTGCCATTACCCTTCCAATGTGTTGCTGCGCTCCAAGCAGAGAGAACGAAGGCTTTGGAAATAGAAAATGGCCTGCATAAGGCCTTTGAGAGTCATAGAGTCAACAAAAGTCGCGAATTCTTTGAGGTCGAACCCGATTCGGTGTTAGCTGTTCTTCGTCTCTTGAGCGGAAAGGACGTGACACCTGTAGCCATTCAACAAACCCATTCCGTGCTTGAACCGGATGTTGAGGCAGCTGCGGAGTTCGAAGACCACAAGACCAAGCTTGCTGAACAGGATTTCCTAGCTTCTCTGGATCACAATGGCAAACGCATATACGGACGGGTGCTGGAGCTCGGTAAAAAGAAAAACATGCGAGTCAACTGGAGTCAGAAGGGCTTTTCCCTGCGCATCCTCGTGGGGAATATGTATGCTCCGTTGTGCCGCGGGTATCCGTCTACCGCATACAACCAGTTCCTCTACACAACCTTCGGCGACTTAGAAGGGCTTGTGTCAGACCACGTCATCGATCTAATGAAAAAGAGGGCGCAGCGTACGGGTCTTTTCGGCCCGGCAGGAAAAGAGCTACGTTGCGATACCCACAAGAGACTGAAGATCGACCAAATGGAAAAGCTAGTGAAGTGGTTGGACAGTGCGGCCGAACAAG
>JAAXIE010000185.1 GCA_012270525.1 Dehalococcoidia bacterium
AAGCGGTCGAGCTGGGCCTCGGGCAGGGGGAAGGTGCCTTCCAACTCGATGGGGTTCTGAGTTGCCAGAACAACGAAGGGTCGTGGCAGGGGCCGGGTGTCTCCCTCGGCGGTGACCTGCCGTTCTTCCATGGCTTCGAGGAGGGCGGACTGGGTGCGCGGGGTGGCGCGGTTGATTTCGTCGGCCAGGAGCACCTGGGCGAAGATGGGTCCGGGGCGGAACTCGAAGTCGGAGTTGCGCTGGTTGTAGACGTAGGTGCCGGTGATGTCGGCTGGCAAGAGGTCGGGAGTACACTGCACGCGGCGGAAGGTGCAGTCCAACGAGCGGGCGATGGAGCGGGCCAGCATGGTTTTGCCGATGCCGGGGACATCCTCGATGAGCACGTGGCCCTCGCACAGAAGGGCTACCAACATCAGTTCGACGACATCGGACTTCCCGACGATGACGCGTTCCACGTTTTGGGAGACCAGCCGGGCGGCTGGGGCGACATGTTGGGGGGTCGAGTTTGGGTCTGCAGTTGCTGCCATGGATTCTCGGCTTCGGGTAGTCGTTGCTACAGCATGCTCGGGTGTGACTGGCATTCGGCCAGCCGTATTGTAGCAATTCCATGCGTCCGATGGCGTGGGGATGCCCTCTCTGTTCCTCTTAGTTGACGTCTTGACATCCTGTGGCAGCGAAAGTAGGTTGCTGCCACAGGACGCGATCGGGAGGTTGCGATGGCAGAGGCGTTTTCGAGGCAGGACGACTTTTTTCGACAGGTCTGGGAGTTCCCGCTGGGGGAGGCCCTGACGGGAAGGCGGGCGCGACGGTTCGCCATGGGCATGGAGGTGCCGGGAGGGCCGTTGGCTTTCAAGTCGCAGCAGGAGCCGCTGCCGTTGTCGGATACTGAACAGGCGATACTGATTTGCGCTGCTACGGGAGTCACGGGGTGGCATTTCGGGGTGCCGTTCTCCACCTCATCGCCGAATGCGTATCCCAGCTATACCCTGCGGTTCAGCGGGCACACCTACCCGACGAGGGTGGGCAGCCTGCAACTGTTCTATACGGATGACGACGGGATTTACATGGTGCATGCAGCCGACCTGCCTCCTGCGGTCAGCCAACCATCGCAGGGAACGGGGGACCTGCGGACTATTACGCAGCAACTCAGGGACTCGACTTCAAAGATATCGGACAAGCGATTGGAACTTCCTCGAGAGGCCCCTCACCTGCACGAGCACAACCTGTGGAACGCCAATTTCCCTGGTTCGACGTTGCTGATGCCGGTGGCGGATCTCTCGGAGTATTTCCTGCAGATCCTGACCCTCAGCCTAATGAACCATTATCAGATTTATGACGACGTCGCAGGCCGGCCTGCGGGGAACCTGGAACCTTACGTGAAGTCGGGGATGCTGTGGGAGTCGAAGCAGGCGTCGATTTCGTCACTGGAGCACAATTTGTCGCTGGCGGCCAACACTTCCACATCCATCATGGGTCACAACGCGGTGTTGTCGATGCAGGCGATGGGGCTGGGTGGGTGGCTGTATACGGGCATCAACGGTCTGAGCGCGATGGGGGCCTTCGCCGAGGAGGGGGTGCCGGGAATGGGGTTCCGCTTCGTCACCGACGAGCGGTACGCCGGACCGAACCCGGTGGGGCTAGACGGATATTTCGAGACGATGTGCCCGCCCCACTATCCTGACATGCGGACTGCGGCTCGTGAACTGGTGACCAAGATGTTCGGCGAGGGAGGCACCTACGACCCCAAGACGGAGGGAGCGTTCGCTCGGACGGACGAGGTCAAGGGGAGCGTGGTGCGCTACAGCGAGGAGTTCATCGAGTGTCTGGGGGAGGTGGCGCAGTATATCTACGACACCTACGGACGCTTCCCAGGCAGCATCCCGACGATGATGGCTGGCCCTTATGTGCAGGCGCAGCACATAGACCTTGATTTCTACGACACCCATTTTCAGCCAGGGGCCTATCTGGAGACGCACCGCCAGCACATGGCACGGTGGCACGATATGGCGTAGGGGTTTGGGTCTCCAACCTTCCTGCCGTTAGAGGCTTCGGGCTCGGGGATTATAAGGAGGCCCCGGCGATTTCTGCCGGGGCCTCTCTAGTTGGTCTTGGGGCCTTGCCCGACGTGGGAGCTACTGGCGGTGCGGGACGTATTCGAAGTTGCTGAGCCAGTCGTAGGTGCCAGCCATAGGGTCCCATGCATCGATTTCGGGGCCCAAGGGGAACACCTGGTTGGCACTGTAGGTGACGATGGTCATGGAGTGGTCGTAGAGCCACTTGGACATGCCGGCCTGCTTCTGCCACCGTTCTTCTTCGTTCACGGTTGCCAAGGCATCATCCATCAATGCCTGCCAGTCGGGGTGCTCCAAGCCGAAGTTGATGGAGTTGGTGGAGTTGAACAGAATCTGCATAGTACGCAAGGGTTCGAACGTAGAGACGGTAGCCTGTGTGCTGGCGCCCTTGGCCGCACGGCTGACGAGGGTAGGGCGGAACTCGGAGAAAGGTCGCACCTGCTGCTTGCACTGTATGCCGACGTCCAGCCACATGGTGCAGACGGCCTCTCCGTTCTCCACGGCACCCGGCGACGGGCGGACGGTGAGGGCCATGTCTATTTCGAAGCCGTCAGCATAGCCTGCTTCCTCCAATAGCTGTTTCGCCAATGCGGGATCGTATTCGAAGGTGAGGTCGGCCAGACCGTTGTCCTGCATGCGCACTTCATGGCTGTTCCACCACTGGTGGTACAGTGGCTGGCCCTCGCCGAAAGCCAGGTTGTTGACCAGCTTCTGGCGGTCGATGGCATGGTTCATGGCTTGGCGCACCTTGCGAGCTTTGTCCCACTCGGCGCTGGAAGTGTCACGGTCGCATGACACCCAAGCGAAGGAGCAGTCGTAGGCGTTCTCCACGATGGGAATCCTGATGTCGTTGTTGGCGTCAGGAAGATGGTGCGGGTGGTCGGTGTAGTACTGCTGTCCCAGCAGGTTCAGGTAGAGGCCGACAGCTCCCGGGAAAGCCATGTACTTGATGTCGTCGCGGTTCTCGTTCCTGATGGCCTGGATGGACTCCAGGGTGAAAGAACCGGTATCGATAGAGCCGACCAAGAAGTTGCCCAAGCGGGTGGACTCCTCGCGTATCTCGTGCCATACCATTTCGGCGAACTCGGGGTCTTTGTTCCAGTGTCCCTTCACTGCCTGGAACCTACGGTCGACACCGCTGGTGGCGGAAGTGAGTATCCAAGGGCCGGTGCCGACGGACTCCAGGTTGGC
>JAAXIE010000111.1:0-832 GCA_012270525.1 Dehalococcoidia bacterium
GGGCATCAACGCCCTGAATGCCGCCACTTGGGCCCTGAACGCCATTCATGCCAACCGCGAGACGGTGCGCGAGAACGAAACGGGGCGCTTCCACGGGATCGTGACCAAGGGTGGCGAGGCGGTCAACGCCGTCCCCGCCGATGTTCGCTTGGAGTGGCGTGTGCGCTCTTCCAGCCCGGAAGCCGTGGTGAAGAACAACGCCATGGTGGACCGCTGCTTCAAGGCGGGCGCGCTGGCAGTGGGGGCCAAGGTGAAGATCACCAACGTCCCTGGTTACCTGCCCATGCGACACGATTCGGTGATGCAGGGCCTGTTCCAGAGCAATGCCTCGGAATTATTGGGGCCGGAGAAGGTCGCCGTGATACCCAGCCGTCGCAACCGCGGGGGCTCTACCGATATGGGCGACCTTAGCCACATCATACCCGTCTGTCATCCCTATGCCGGAGGGGCAACCGGACCGGGACACAGCAAGAACTATATCATCGCCGACTATGAGAAGGCGGTGATCAACCCTGCCAAAATCATGGCCATGGTGGTAATCGACCTGCTGGCCGACGGCGCAGAGCAGGCCCACGGCGTTCTGGACCAAGCCAAGCTGCCCATGGATGCCAAGCGCTATGTCTCGTACCAACGCCAACGAGCCGAGGTCATCGACTTCGACGGCGCGGCTGAGGTGTAGGGGCAGTACCAGCCTGAGCCTGGCTCACGCGGTGGTGGGGTCGAAGCCTCGCAAGGCGGGGATGACATGCTGCCCGAAGAGGCTGATGGACCGCATCAGGTCTTCTTCGCCGATGGTGCCTATGTTGAACTCTGCCATGATGGTGTTGAACAG
>JAAXIE010000111.1:881-2794 GCA_012270525.1 Dehalococcoidia bacterium
TTGTTGCGGAAAATCTCGTCGCTGCGAGGCCCCAGTTTCTCTTCCTGCGGGGTGAAGGCCCCGCCGCGGCGGGGCGTGTTGTCGTATACCTCGCGGGTGCTGGCGATGACCCAAGGCGTCGCCTTCTCAATGGCCAGTTCGTCGCTCTCGTCGACGTAGACGAAGCAGAGGTAGCCGATGTTGGGTGATTGGGCGTGACCCGCCTCGCCCCACCAAGCCAGAAACTCCTGGATGCGCGGGGCCATTTCCTGGCGGTCCTGCAGGTGCAGGTAGCCGCCGTGGGCCCCTTCCTGGGCCAGGAACCGCATCGTCTCGCGCTGTGTCGAAGTCAGCCAGATGGGAGGGCCTGGCCGTTGCACGGGTCGGATGGCGAACTCTACCTCGTCGTAGTTGTGGATGGGGCCTTGGAAGCTGAAGGGGTCGGGAGGGCCTTCACCCGTCTGCTCACCGGCATGGCGGTAGAAGGCGTTGACCAGTTGCACCGTTTCTTTCGTCCACTCACGCCGCATTGACGGGTCGGCGCCTTTGACCCGGAAATAGTCGGGATAGACGCCAAACACCAGTCCCAGATCGAAGCGCCCGTTGGTCACGTTGTCCAGCACGAGGGTCTCTTCGAGGATGCTGATGGGGTCGTGAAGCCCTGCGGTGTACCCCATGGGGCCCAGCCGCATATGCTTGGTACGGGCCGCGGCCCCGGTGCAATAGACGGCGGGCGTGGGACGCAGCTTGTGGAAGTGGTGTATCGACTGGAAACCGTAGTCGAAGCCCAGTTCGTCGGCCAGTTCCACCTCGCGCCACATCTGGTCGTAGCGCGCTGGAGCTTCCATGCCCACCTTGTTGAATAGTTGGGAGAAGTGGGCGAACCTCATGGTCTAGTCCTCGACTTCCACGATCATTTCGATTTCCACGGGCATGCCTGAGGGAAGAGATCCCATGCCCACTGCCGAGCGGGCATGACGCCCAGCGTCGCCGTAGAGCTCGATGAGCAGGTCGGACGCCCCGTTTGCCACGCTGGGGGTGTCGCCGAAATCGGGGGCGCAGTTGATCATGCAGAGCAGCTTGACAACCTGCTTCACTTTGTCCAGGTCGCCAATCTCGCCTTTCAGCGAGGTCAACAGGTTGATCATGGTCTGGCGGGCGCAGGCATACCCCTGTTCGATGGTCAGGTCGCTACCCAGCTTGCCAACGTGGAGGAAGCCTCCTTCCGGCATGCCAGCCCCGTGGCCCGAGGTGTAGACGAGGTTGCCGGTGCGCCTGGCAGGGATGAAGTTGCCCGTCGACCTGTTGGGCATGGTAACCAACTCGATACCCATCTCCTGGAGCTTGGCTTCTACTCGCATCAGAACAACTCCTCTCCTGCTATGCATATGGGTAAGGGCGCGCGGCCCTATTGTAGGGCAACAACCGGATTAGGCAAGCCGACGGGGGGCATTGTCTGTCGGTATGGACCACGGAATAACCGGCGGGTGTACCACCCGCGCATAGCCGTACCGCCTAGCCTCGCATCACGTAGCCTAGACCCACTTCACGATGGCCATCAAATGATGGGCTCAGATGACCACAAGGACTAGGACAGTCCGTCAGATATCCAGGCTCTCCCAGTAGCGGCGTCCTTCCACGCGGACGAGCTTGCCGAACCCCTTGCCGGGGAAGTGGCAGGCCACCAGCGTGGCGTCGTCGTTTTCGGCCCTGCTGAACAGGAGATGCCGTGATGTGGCGGCCATGGGCTGGTCCGACTCGAAGATCACCCCCCAGTCCAGTTCGGTCACTTGGGCAGGATGGATCGCAGCGTCGCCGATCACGATGGCATGCTCGCCTTGGGAGGCAATGTGGAGCACCATGTGCCCGGGAGTATGCCCGGGGCAGGGGACCGCGGTCACCTCGCTGGTGAGGGCCTTTTCATCATCCAGCAG
>JAAXIE010000182.1 GCA_012270525.1 Dehalococcoidia bacterium
ACCCAGGCCCCTCTACCCGGAATGTTGCGCTATCAGAACGTCCTCATCCAACTGGTCGATACCCCTGCCATCAACGACAACGATGTGCAGACCCGCCTGTTCAGCCTGCTACGCAATTCCGACCTGCTGCTTATTGTGGTGGATCTCTCGGGCGACCCCCTATCGGAGGCGAAGGAGGTCATGGATGAACTGGACCGCTGGGGCTATCGCCTCCTGTGCAACGGCCAGGAGCCTGACCCCGAAGACCCCAGGGTGCAGAAGCACGCTCTGCTGGTGGGCAACAAGGCCGACCTGCCCGAAGCCGACGAGGCGTTCGAAATGCTGCAGGAACTCTATGGCGACAGGTTCACCGTCGTGCCAGCCTCGGCTGCCGACGACGGCCTTTCGGCCGCCCTGGGGAAAGCGATATTCCTCGGCCTGCGACGCACTCGCGTATACCTCAAGGCCCCAGGGGGCAAGCCCGACTACCAGTCGCCCCTCATAGTGGAAACAGGCAGTTCCCTGGAAGAGGCAGCCCACTCCCTGCACAAGGAGTGGGCCCGCAAGGTCAAGTACGCCCTGCTCTGGGGCTCAGGCAAGTTCGACGGCCAGCGCGTCGGCCGTGACTACATCCTCCGCGACGAGGATGTGATCGAGTTGCACGGATAGGGTGCCTACCCGGATATCGGCATCACCTCCCGCGCGAATAGCTCGATGGCCCTGAATGCATCGGTGCCGGGCATCCCGGGCCATTGGCAGCGCATGACCAGTTCGTCCACGCCAGCTTCGGCGTAGGCTTGAACCTGCTCCGCGCATTCAGCCGGGCTGCCGAAGATGAAGCGACCTTCGAGCACCTGATCGAATGAGGCAGCAATGCGGTCGGCCTCAGGCAGTTCCGCATTGTGGCCCAGTGATGCCCTGTGGCTGTACATGGCCTCCACGTAGGGCCGTATGGTACCGATGGCCTCTTGCCGCGTCGGTGCCACATACATCTCACGCCACGCTACGACCTTGGCAGGTCGGCCCGCTCTCTCTGCGGCTTCCCTGTACATGGGCATCTGACGCTGGATGGTGGTGATGGTGGCACGCGAGCTGACCAGCCAACCGTCCGACTCCCGTCCGGCGCGCATGACGCCACGGTCCATGTTGGCCCCGATGTATATCGGCGGGTGGGGCGACTGGATGGGGCGGGCGGCTCCGGGTACGTCTTCCAGTTGGTAATGCTTGCCTCGGTAGGTCACGCGATCCTCGGCCCAGAGAAGCTTCATGACCTCCAGGCTCTCCCGGAAGCGGGACAAGCGCTCGGTGCGGTCCACATCGAACGCCCGCAACTCGTGGGGCCTCCAGCCCAAGGATGCCGCCAGCACCAAGCGGCCCCCAGCGATGGCATCCAGCGTCGACACCTGTTCCGCCAGTGCCACCGGGTGGTCCAGGGGCAGAAGGGCCAACAGGCCCAACTCCAAGCCTTGGGCCTCAGCAGCAGCCCTAGCCAGCAGCGACGAAGCATGCCAACCGTTGTTGAGGAAACCACCGCCCATCCAAAGAGAGTGGTATCCGAACTCCTTCGTCAACCGCGCCTTGACCAACCGGTCCTGCAGTGCCTGGGCCCGGGACTCGCCAGGAAGGTTGCCTCCATCCAGAATGATCCCAAATCTCACCACAACATCCCCAAGACAAGTGTCACTGCGAGAAACGTGAGAGCGACCAGAAGGGAAGGCACGGAGCAGCCTTTCCTGCGGGCCCACGGATCAACTGCTGGCTCTTCCGACCCATCGTCTTGCCAGTCCTCGTCGTATTCCTCGACATCGGTGGTAGTGTCCTCCCAAGCTACCATGCCCTTCCAGGTCCCGTCGCCTAGGGCGTAGCTTTCGAACATGACCACCAGAGTCTCCTGCATAACCTGTTGGCGCGCCCGGAAATGGGTCGCCTCGATCCTGTCGTCATACTCGGCAGTCGCCTCGGCATACTCCACGATGAAGTTCTCCGGACCGCCGGTACCCTGCAGGAACAGGTCCGATGTCTGGCCGGTGTCGTCTTCCATGAGGGCAAAGGAGCTCGAGCCAGCCGCCAGAGTCTGCAGAGCTTCCTCGATGATCTCACGCGTGGGGTTGGTGATGACCCTCCCATCCCCCAGGGTAAGGCGCATCAGTTCGTCGCCTTTGCCTGCAGACCCATGAGAAGGGCGTTGCGCGCGTCGACGGATGCGGGATGCACCAAGCCCCCAGCTTCGATAAGGGAGGTCATCTCGTCCCCAAGGAACTCGATGATGGCTTCGTCCAAGCTTTCCATGGCCAACTGCCGGACCTTGGGCATGTTGGGGAAGCGGTGACCCTTGTGGGGGTCCATCTTGTCGGCTAGGAACACCGACTTCGCCACATCGCCGATGCCGGAATGGGCGGTGCTGTGCCAGCAGACGGCCTCGTATATCTCATCGTCCTCCAAGCCGTCCACCTGTCGCAGCAGTTCCGCTCCCACGGGCCCATGCAACAGAATGGGCACCTTCCGCTCTACAGGATGGGTATCCATGCCCAACTCCTGGGCCCGCTGCAGCAGCTGCTCCCCCTTCATCGCGCGTGCTACGTCGTGGGCCAAGGTGGCGAGTAACACCTTGTCCATGTCCAGCCGGTGACGTTGCGCCAGAAGTCGCGCCTCGGCTTGAGCGCGGTAGATGTGCTCCTGCAAACCCTTGGGTAGGGCCTGGACCCTGCGAGATACCAGACTCTCGATGGTGGAGGACAACGTTATCCCAAGTCTGCCAGCTTGTGCCCCGCCAGCAGATGCATGTGGAGGTGCGGGACAGCCTGCCCTGAATCAGGGCCTTGGTTCATGATCACCCGGTAACCACTGATGGTGACTCCTTCACGGCGGGCCATCTCCTCGGCTACCACGAACAATTGCCCCATTATGGGGAGTTGGCCCGCACTGATGTGGGCCAAACCACCCAGGTGCTGCAGAGGGATGATGAGCAGGTGCACAGGGGCCCGGGGGGCGATATCGCGGATGACGTACACTCTATCGTCCCGGTAGACCACCTCGGCGTTGGGGTCCCTTGGAATGCGACAGAAGATGCAATCCGTGCTAGCCATCCTGCTCCACTTCTAGAGGTATCTGCGAGACCATGCAACCAGGGTAGGCTACAGGCCCAACGACTGGGCCACGAGCTCCCGGTGAAAGTAGCCATCGCCGTAGGCCGTCTCTTGCATCCGGGCCCGGCGCGTGTACAACTGCAGGTTGTGCTCCTGGGTAAACCCGATGGCTCCGTGGCATTGGTGCGCCAGTGAGCAGACCCGCTGATAGGCGTCGCTGACCCACGATTTGGCTAAAGCCACCTCCTGGGAGCTTTCCTGCCCCTCGGAGATGCACCATGCAGCTTGGTAGGCGACCAGCCGGATACCTTCTGCGTCGGTGGCCATGTTGGCGCAGTGGTGCTGCACTGCCTGGAAGCTGCCCACAGGCCGGCCGAACTGCACCCGATTTTTGACGTACTCAACCGTCATGTCCAGTACCGCGTCGGCCCCGCCCGCCATTTCCACGCACTTGGCTGCTGCCGCCCGTCGCAGGGCGTTGGTCAGCGCGGGACAGCCACCGCCCACTTCCCCCAGCACCGAGGAAGCCGGGACGGAGACGTTGGTGAAAACAGCTTGGGCCTGGCGGTCCGAGGCGACCGTCAACTGGGGTCGCACCTCCAGCCCATCGCTGGACGCCGGAATCAGGAAGAGGGTAACGCCCTGCTCAGAGTCTCCGCCGGAGGTACGAGCCGCCACGATCAGCAGGTCGGCCACCGCGCCATCCGGAACGAACATCTTGGTACCGTTGAGAACAAATCCGCCGTCCCGTTCCTGGGCGCCTAGACGAATGTCTCCGGGCCAGTAGGACGCCTCTTCCTCCAGCACCGCCAAGGTCAGAATGACCTGCCCTCGGCAGATGTCCGGGATTATCTGGCGTCGCTGCTCCTCGTTCCCCGCCTCCATCACCGTGAGGCCACCCAGCACCACCGTCGACAGGAAGGGAACAGGGGCCAAGGCACGGCCCATCTCCTCCACCAGCACCGCCAAATCGAGGAAGCTGGCAGCAGTACCGCCATGTTCCTCGGGGAAGGGCAGACCCGTCCACCCCAGGGTGACCATCTGGTCCCAGAGTTCGGGAGAGTATCCACGCTCGTCCCGTTCCATCGCCCGTACCACTTCAGGCTGGCACTCCCTCGACAGGAAGTCGCGGGCACTGTTCTTCAGCATCTGCTGGGTTTCGTCGAGGGCCAAATCCATTTATTTCTCCTGATTTACTGTCAGACCGATTGTTCCGGGGACATTCGTCTATATGAGAGCCGTCACGCCCTCGGCAAGGACAATCCCCGAGACGCTACAATGTTCCGCTGCACCTCCGAGGTGCCTGCTGCGATTTTGTGCGAGAAGGAGACCATCCAGTTCTCCGGAATGCGCCCGTCCATGGGGGCATTGCCATCGTCGCGAAGCAGGCGCCCGTAGGGCCCCATGATGTCCAGACCGGTAGTAGTAATACGCTGCAGTGTCTCCGAGCCAAAGACCTTGCTCATGGACGCCTCTTTGTTGGGCACCTGCCCTTGCCCCTGCATCCACGCTACCTCGTAGGCCAGTAGGCGGGCCACGTCATTCTCGATGTAGCGCTCCGCCAGCATGTTGCGTACCTTGGGATCCTGCGAGAGCTTGCCCCCTGAAGCTGGGGCCTGCTTCACGTAGTCAATCAACTCGTCCAGCAGGCGACGTCCCATGGCGGAGTAGTCGATGCCTGACCGCTCGAAGTCCAGCAGGGTGACGGCCACGTACCAACCCCGGTTTTTCTCCCCAACCAGATTCCGTTGTGGAACGCGTACGTTGTCGAAGAAGACCTGGTTGAACTCGTGGCTGCCCGTGAGGTTGTGGATGGGGCGCACCGACACACCGGGGGTCTTCATATCCACCAGTACGAAGCTTATGCCTCGGTGCTTGGGTGCATCGGGGTCGGTGCGGACCAGCAGAAACATCCAGTCGGCTCGATGGGCCATGGTGGTCCAAATCTTGGCCCCATTGATGACGAAGTCGTCGCCGTCCTCAATGGCACGGGTCTGCAACGAGGCCAGATCGGAACCCGACTCCGGCTCGCTGTAGCCTTGACACCACTGCACCTCGCCGTTGGCGATGGGAGGCAGGAAGGTCTTTTTCTGTTCCTCGGTGCCGAAAATCATCAGTGTGGAAGCAAGCATACGCACGCCGAAGATGTCGCGTCCCGGGGTACGGTTGTAGGCCATCTCCTCATTGAAGATGGCGGACTTTACCGGCGATGCCGCTTGGCCTCCATATTCTTCGGGCCAGTGCATGGTGAGCCAGCCCCGCTCGGCCAGCTTGCGCCTCATCTCCCGGGTATAGTCCCAGTCCCACTCTTCCGGCCAGCGTCCTCCGCCCTGCCAGCCTTCGGGCAACTCCTGGTCGATGAATTGCAGGAGGTCGTGGCGGAAGGTCTCTTCTTCGGAGGTAAACCTGAAATCCACAGGCGGGCTCTCCTTTCGGTGCAGGAAGCCTTCGATACTGGAAGAGGGGGCTTTGCCTGCCCTGTTGGCTAGGGCGTGCCCACTGAGACGCAGGTCACTGTGCGCACGACCCCGCCCACCGAGTGAATGGTGTCGGTAATCAGGGACCCCATGCTGTTCACATCGGGAGAATCGATGGTGGCGATGATGTCGTAGGGCCCGGTAACCACATCCACCGACCGTATGCCCTCCACCCCGCGGAGGACGCTGGCCACGTCTCTGGTCTTGCCTACGGCAGTCTCCACCAGAATGTAGGCCCGGTGTGCCACGGCCACCCCCTCGGAGCGCGGGCTTCCGCCCAGCTATGGGCTGGGCCACATTCTAGAGTTGACCCTATGGGGTGTCAAACCGGAGCACTA
>JAAXIE010000142.1 GCA_012270525.1 Dehalococcoidia bacterium
GCTTCACCTACAACCTCTACCAGTACATCAGCGAACTGGGGACCGAGGTGCTGGTGCGTCGCAACGACAAGGTAACCCTGGAGGAAATCGAGGCCCTGCAGCCGCAAGGCATCGTGGTGTCTCCCGGCCCCTGTACACCGCGGGAAGCGGGCATCTCACAGGAGGTTATCCTGCGCATGGGGCCGCAGGTACCAACGCTGGGGGTCTGCCTGGGGCACCAGTGCGTGGGACAAGCGTACGGGGCCACGGTGGGGCCGGCTGGCGAAATCATGCACGGCAAGATGTCGCAGATACACCACGGCGGGGCAGGCGTGCTTCAGGGGCTGCCCAACCCCTTCCCTGCCATTCGCTACCACTCCCTGGCGGTGCAGCCCGATACTGTCCCCGACTCCCTGGAGGTGACCGCGTGGACAGAGAACGGCCTGATAATGGGACTGCGACACCGGGAGCACCCGATACAAGGCGTCCAGTTCCACCCCGAGTCAATCATGACCACGGTGGGGCACGATCTGCTGCGCAACTTCCTCTCCCAGGTGTCCGGGACTTGAGGCTTTCCACCCTTCGGGGGAAGACGACCTTTTTCACGGAGAGATTACATGAGTGATCAGCAGTTGGTGGACATGATGGAAACGGTGTGGGGTTCCATCGACGCCCTGTGCCGAGGCTTCTCCGAGGAACAGTGGAAGACGGCCACCGACTGCCCCAACTGGTCGGTGCAGGACCAGCTTTCACACCTGGTGGGCAGCGAGTCGCGGATTATGGGTCGACCCGCCCCCGAACACACTCCCGCCGAAACAGGCCATGTGCGCAACGAGATCGGCGCACGCAACGAGGAGCAGGTGGACTGGCGCCGGTCATGGCCGGGGGCGAGGGTCTTGGAGGAGTTCCGCGAAGTGACCGCCCAGCGCCTGACTGCGCTGAAGGCCATGACTCCCGCCGATTTCGCCGCCGAGACGGAGACACCCATCGGGCCCGGTACCGTCGCCGATTTCCTGCGCATACGGATCTTCGACGCATGGGTACACGAACAGGATATCCGACGGGCGGTGGGCCAGCCCGGCCATATGAGCGGCCCGGTGGCGCAGCACTCTATCGAACGCACCGCCTTGGCCATGCCCTACGTCGTCGCCCGGCGTGCTTCCGCACCTGACGGGACTACGGCAGTCGTCCGAGTCACCGGCGAGGCAGGCCAGACCGTCTCGGTGGGCGTGCAGGAGCGCAGGGGTTCACGGTTGGAAGAAGTGCCAGCCTCCCCCAGCGTCACCCTTACACTGGATGCCGAGACCTTCGTCTGCTTGGGGTGCGGGCGCTGGGAACCCTCGCGGGCCCTCGCCGAGGGCAAGGTCAGCATCGAGGGGGATAGGGCTCTTGGCGAGGCGATCGTGGCGGGGATTAACTTTATGATTTAGGGATTGGTGTTAGGCCGCCAGCCCGGTGGCCCCTACGGAAAGTAACGGTAGATTTCGCCCCTGGGCAGGAAGCGGCGCAGTACAGCCGTCCCGCCGTCCATAGTTATGCCCAAACGGTATTCTCTAATGCGAATGCGGTAGTGCTCTCCCTCGCTGGTCATTCTGCTGGCGCCGCCAACGTCCCTGATGCTGTGCGCGGCTTTCAAGTCCATAATGATTTGTTCCACCTGTGTAGCCAGGGCAGGATTCCTTAAGCGTCTCAGATCGCGATTGAACTGGTTGTGAAACCTAACTTCCATCCAGGTCCCGCAGACCTCGCAGTGTCGACATGACCTCTTCCTCACTGACAAAGGCGTCGGGATCGTTGATGTCCGCCTCTTCCATGGCTCGGAGCAGTGCCTGGTCTTCCTCCTCTTCGGTCAAAGTTCCTTCCCAGAAAAAGTCCGCCACCACAGCCGTCTCTTCATTGTTGAGGTGGTAAAGCTCGTAGACGAGCCAGTCTATTTGCTCCTGCAACGGGTCGGTATCTGCTGCTGGGTCGGTGGCCTTGGCAGCCCGGATGCTGTCTAGGAGGCTGGCTAGGGAGAGCTGGCTGGCTGGGTTGAGCTTGGGGATGGGTATGCTCTCCCCATGGGACAGGCACCAACGGCCCAGTGCGGAGTTTTGGATGGCGTTGACGCATTTGGCCTGTACCGCGTCGTGCTTCGAGAGCGCGGCCGGTTCAAAACGCCGCACCTTCTTCAGGATGTCCCGTTCCGCGGACATAACCCTAACCCTCTTTCCCTGCCGCCAACGGCTGGCGTCGTCGTAAAGGAACCGGGGCACCTGCAAGTAATAGTATAACCACGGAGAGCTTTGGACGCAGATTATGTGCTGGTGGCATCGATGTCACAATTTCGAACGAGAGGCACTCCCTGGGTGGGGCTAACTGGTCTCCTCTCAGGACGATGCCTCTTTCACCTCGACGGTCATTTCGTAGTAGATGGGCTTGCGACCGGGGTTGGGGATGCGACCGCCCCATGTTTCCAGCAACGGCCAGATGCGGTCTTTGAAGGAGGTGCCGAAGGAGGCACTCGATGCCTTGGCCATCTGGTGGGTGGGCCAGTGCTTCTTGAGGATGGCTTGGGCATCCCCGCTCTTGAACGTTCCCACCGGAAGCTCTCCGGCAAGCACCCGCGCCATGGAGCGGTAGACCTCACTGGGCTCCGGAACGGGGGGCTCCGGTGCCGTCGGTGCGCTTGGGGGAGGCTCCATCTGCCTCACGGGTTGTGCCAGCACCGTGGGTGCCGGAACCGGCGAGGGCACGGGCGAGGGTTCGGGAGGCGGGCTTTGCAGTTGCCTGACTGCTTGCGCAGCCTTGAGGGCGCGGACTCTTTCAGGGGAGATTATGTGCAGGTGTCCAGGCGGGAAGAACTGCTCGACGGTGGTGGAGAGGGGCCCCTTGCGATCGGTCACGGCCCACAGGAAGGGCGGTCGACCGTCGATCCGAGGGATACTCGTCTCCTCGCGAATGGCGACGTACAGGGAGATGAAATCGCTGTCGTCGCTCAGCACCACCACGTTGCTCACACGCCCGGTGAGCAGGTCGATGATGGCATTCATGGAGATGGCGATGTCGGCGGAGTTCTTGGTGGAAGACCAACTGAAATGCTGGGTGCCATGGGTCGTGACCTGCAGATGCTCGAAACGGTGCTCCGCCCACAGGCGCCACAATTCCGCTTGATCGGCGCGGGTGTACAGGGAGAGGCGCGACGGTTGTGGCCAGTCGTTGGGCCAGCCATCGAGCAGGGACTCGATGACGGTCTGGCCGTCGGGGTGCAGGTTCTCAACGTCGATGTAAAGCCCGGAGCCGACGAACAGAGTGTCTCCGTCCAAGGGCCGGATACTGTCTTGGGTGGTCATTCTTCACTAGTCCTGCGGTGATTGATTCGAAAGGAACTCCAGCCACACCGGGGCCACCCGCTCGCCCTGCAACCTGGAGGTCACGGGGTAGGGGTTGTTGCCGAAGACCTGGTCCCATTCATCCAGTGGAATCACTGGGGGGTGAAATACGCAGTTGGGCATCAGTTGACTGATGGTCTGGGCAGCCTCGGTGGGATGGACGGGATCGCAGCCAGCCACGACGATGGCGGGGACTTCGATGGATGCCCACTGATCGCCGGTGGCGGTGCAGCCCGCCACCGGCAGGTCGGCACTGCCCGTGAAGGCCGTTGCCCAACGACTCATGGTGTCGATGAACGCACTGGTATCCAAGGACAGCAGGCGTTGGCGGTTGCCGGGATTGTGTTGCATGGAATCAGCGAAGTTTCCCGTGGCCGCCACCTGTTCCATGCCGCCATTGCGGGCGGCCTCGATGTACTGATCGTAGAAATTGCGGGGGAGTCTCTCTGCCGGATATGCCCCTCCCGAAGGCCAAGCCAGCAGCATCCCACGCACCAAGCCCGGGTAACGTAGCGCAAGCCAGGGGGTGGTGCGACATCCGGCGTACTCGCCCACCCAGCAGGGGCCGATACCGAGATGGGTGATCAGGGCTGCAAGGTCGTCGGCCCAGATTTCAGCCTCACTCAGGTCGCCCTCAATGATTATGTCGCCCACGCCGTCGCAGTTTCGGCGGTCCCATGTGATGACGCGATGGTGCCGGGCCATCAGGTCGGCGACCCTTTCCTGCACGTACCCGCCCCAGCGCCCTCCGGGCGTCAGCACCACCGGAAGACCGGAGCCCTGGTCCTGGTACCGGATGGCACAGCCGTTGATGACGATATCAGGCATGGTTCCTACCGGAGCTCCATGTCGGCCCACTCCTCGACGCTCATCACGCGGGCCCAGTGGTCATAGAAGCTGCGGTGCGACAATTCGCTCACCGGGTTCTCACTGGCGTAGGCCATCAGTGCCTCGTCGAACTCGTCACGTCCCAAGCCCATGGTCTGATTGATGGGAACACGACGAGACACGGTACCCCTGGAAGTGTCGGTGCATTCCTGCCAGTTGTCCATGTCATCCTGCTCGAAGGTACCGCCCATGCTGAAGCTGCGAAGCGAGGAGAGGCGTACCGCTTCCTTCACTTCAGGCGGGGCTTTCTTGTCGACAAAATGCCACGACCACACCTCGATCTTGTCCGGCCCACGGGGGTGCCATACCCGCATCACGTAGGAGATATTGCGCAGCATGGAGAAGTTGGGAAATACGGTGCCCACGATGGGGTTGGAGATGTGGTGGCGCGGTCCCAGCCTCTCGGCGACTTCCCCCTGGACGGTCATGTCGTAGTCGTAGATCTCGGGAATCGCGGAATCGGAGTAGTCGCCCGAGCCACGGGATATGACCGAGTGGCCGTTGCCGGGGGCAATAATCGTGCCCTCAAGAGACCTTCCCTGCTGCTCATTGTCCCGCGAATTGGAGGTTGTGCCGGTGCGCAGGGCCGACAGGTGGTTCCAGGATATGTGGTAGGCATCGCCACCGAAATTCTCGGCAGCGAACTTCCAGTTGCAGGGCACCACCCACTTGTGCATCCCGCCAAACACCTCAATCCCTCCCTCACGCCGGTCGAAGAAGGCATCGAGGTACCACGCCATCTCGCCGAGGTACTCTTTAAGGGGAGGGGCACCGGCATCGAACGTAGCGAATACCAGACCCTTGTAGCTCTCCAACTGCGCCACGGGCACCAAACCCCATTTGGACGTATCCAGCTCGTCGTAGTAGGCTTCCTTAAGACTGGGTACCGCGATGAGCTTGCCATCGTTGCCGTAGGTCCAACCGTGGTAGGCGCAAACGAATGCGGAAGCGTTACCCGAATCGGCACGGCACACCCTGTTGCCCCTGTGGCGACAGACGTTCAGAAACGCCCCAATCCGGCCCTGGGTGTCACGGGTCACCAGCACCGGGTCCTCACCCATGTAGGTGGAGAAGAAATCGCCCGGGTTGGGTATCTGGCTCTCGTGGCATAGGAACAGCCAGCAACGAGCGAAGATGCGCTCCAGTTCCTGTTGGTAAATCTCTTCCTCAATGAAGATGCGCCTGCTGAGGAGCCCTTCCATGGTGGAGACCAGACCTTCAACACTGGTAGCCAAGGCTCACCTCCCGTTCGTCATGAAGAACCTTCCGAGAGTGACGGTAGCATAAGCCGCCAAGTGCGCAGTTTCAACACACGGACTGTCCAGGGCTGTCCACGGATTGCCGGAAGGCGGCCCGGGTCGTTTCGAACTGGCTGGCGCACGAGGCTGCCAGCCTCATCCGGAAAGAGGGAGTCGAGC
This sequence comes from Dehalococcoidia bacterium, assembly GCA_012270525.1. The sequence continues at coordinate 5,657 of JAAXIE010000142.1, forward strand.
GGGCTATTCGTAGCGGAGGGCTTCGGCTGGGTATATGCGGGAAGCCTGACGGGCCGGTAGAAGGGTGGTCAGCAGCGAGAAGACATAGGCCACTCCGACGATGATGACGATCTGGACCCAGGGGAACCTGAAGGTGAGGCCTTCCACCCCCTCGAAGTCCCGCACGTCGCTGACGATGTTCCACGAGATGATGCTGCCCAAGGCTACCCCTATGGCGATCCCCAAGAGGGCCACGAAGGACGACTCGGTGAGGAAGCTCAGGAGCACCATGCGACGGCGGTAGCCGATGGCGCGCAGCACCCCTATCTCCTGGCGCCTCTCCACCACTGCCCGCAGGCTGATCACCCCCAGGGAAGCGATTCCCACCAGCAGGCCCAGGGCCATGAAACCCGTGAACAGGTAGTTGAAGGCACGTTGCGCGGCGGAGCGCTCCGCCACCACCTCGGCCAGAACCTCCGCTTCCAGCCCGTTTTCCCGGAAGGCCCCCTCCAGGGCATCGGACACTGCGGCGGCATCCGCGTCCTCGGCAAGCTGCAGACGATAGTGGGTGAGGGGAACCGTGAAGGGGATGGCGGCATCCAGGTAGCCACGGCCACTGAACATGCCGAAGCTGGTCTCGTCGAGGTTTTCCGCCAGCACGTCCATGACTGCGATGACAGTCAGGCGTACCAGTCCGCCGGTACGGGGTTCGCGCACCTCGATCTGGAAGGGGGGCATGGTCTGGTCTTCATATTTCACCCCTTCCACGTTGAACGGGCCCCAGCCGGTATTCCCCACCCCGGTGCGGCTGGGCACGGCAGGAGCGTCCAACACCACAAGGTTGGGGTCCTGGTTGAGGGCCCGCCACACTTGCGACACATCGGGGCCGTAGCCGTCGGCGATTATCTTGAGCCTGTGGCCGGTATTCTCCAGGAACCCCTCGTCGGCGGCCTTTACGATGTAGGGCTTCCAGCTGCGCTCCTCCGCTTCCACCTGTCGCACCTCAACGGGGATGAGGGTAAAGCCACCCGTGGCCACCACGTCCTCGCCCCGCAGCACTGGGATCTGGGCCACCTGGTCACTGAAGTCGACGATGGGGGTGTTCACATTCACCGTAGCCTCGATATCCCAACCACCGGAAAAGACGTCGCTATTGGAACTCACCCGCCCGAAGGCACTGGTGAGGATGGACATCACCATGAGCGTGAAGATGACCAAGGCAAACATGGCCAGCGTCAGGCCGGTGCGGAACTTGGAACTCATGGGATAGGCCACCGCGGTAACCATCACCGGACGGAACTTGCCAAACATGCCACTGGCCAGCGTCAGGCCACGGAGGAGCAGGTCCGAGTTGTACATGAC
>JAAXIE010000287.1 GCA_012270525.1 Dehalococcoidia bacterium
GCCTTCACGTCGCCCACAATACCCACCGTCGGCTCGCGGTTGAGGCCGATCTCGGTGGGGTCGATGTCGATCTGTATGATCTTGGTGTCGGGGCCCAACTCTGTGCCCAAGCGGAAAGTCCAGTTCAGGCGGGTCCCCACCAGCAGCACGACGTCGGCCCCGCGCTGGGCCATGGAGCGGGCTGCTCCGAAGCATAGTGGATGGTCGTCGGGTATGAAGCCCCTTCCCATGGGAGAGGTGAGGAAGGGCATGCCGAGGCTCTCGGCAAGCTCCTTCAGTTCGGAGAAGGGTTCAGACCAGCGCACGCCCTTGCCGATGATCATGAGGGGCGATTCGGCGTTCAGCAGCAGGTCGGCGGCTTCCCTGATTTGCGCGGGGTCTCCGCCGGGGCGGGCAGGCCCGTCGTAGGGTTGGGGCAGGGTGACGCGCTCCTCGTCGGTCTGGGAGAGCAGCACATCCTGGGGCAGGTCGAGATATACGGGGCCGGGGCGACCTGAAGTCGCGGTGCGCACGCCACGGGCCAGGAAGTCGGGTATGCGGGTGGGACGGTCCACCACCTCGGACCACTTGGCCAAGGGCCGGAAGATGGGGACGCCGTCCAACTCCTGGAAGGAGCCGAGGTCGCGGGTGTTCAGAGAGCTGCGACCCCCCAGGACCAGCAGGGGCCAGCAGTTATCCTTGGCCACCAGCATGCCTGTGGCCGCATTGCTCACGCCTGGGCCGGATGCCAGGATGGGAACGCACACCAGCTTGCCAGCGCAGTAGTTCTGGGCGGCCGCCATCATCACGGCTGCCTGCTCGTTGCGCATGCCAATGGGGCGGATGCCTTCCTCGCCACAGGCGGCGATGGTCTCCAAAACCGGCCCGCCGGGCACGCTGCATACATGGGTGACTCCCAGCCGCTTCAGCGACTTCGCTACGATGCTGTACCCTGCTATCTCTGCCATTGGATGCCCCTTCGTTCGCAACTCATGCTGGGCGCGATTCTACCCCCAGGCTCCCCCGCCCGCAACGCGAGGCCGGGCCTGCCTAGGCCCTGCCTCATCGCTCATGCCCGGCCTGCCGGGGTCCCCGCCAGGTCACCAGAGTTCGTCGGAAGCCAGACTGGCCCCCTCGGCCAACGAGGCGAGCTTGGCCCATACTATCTCCGGCTCAACGGTCGGCACGGTGCGGGCGAAGGTGCCGAAGCCGCAGTCGGAGCCTGCGATGACCCTGTCGCGTCCTACCACCCGGGCATAGCGGGCGATGCGCTGGGCCACCAGTTGCGGGTGCTCGATGAAGTTGGTTGTGGAATCGACGATGCCCGGGATGATGATCTTGTCTTCGGGGAGCTTCATCTCCTGGAACACGGCCCACTCGTGCTCGTGTCGCGGGTTCGCTCCCTCGAACGAGATGGCCTGCGGCCTGGCACGGAGGGCCACCGGCAGCGCGCTGCTCAATGGGATATCGCGGTGGTGGGGGCCTTCGTAGTTGCCCCAGCAGAGGTGCAGGCGCATACGGTCCGGCGGGATATTCTGGGTGGCATGGTTCAGGGCCTCCAGACTGGCGTCGGCGATGCGAAAGAACTCCTGGTCGCTGAGACCGGCGAACCTCATGTGGCGACCCATGGCGAAATCGGGGCAGTCCAGTTGAAGGAGGAAGCCTGCTTGGGCGATGGCCTCGTACTCGTCCTTCATCAGCTCGGCGAGACGGCCGACGTAGTCCTCGTGGGTCAGATAGTGCTCGTTGCCGAGGAAGAGGGCGATGACCCCCGGCGATGCCGCGGTCATGAAGGCTTCCGTGGGGGCAGCCTCGTTCACAGCGGCCTGGAAGTTGGCGATGTCGGTATTGTAGGCATCGCGGTCGGCCCATTCGAGGGGGGCGTTGCACGAGGGGCGGTAGACCGTAGACGAGGCCGCGTACCTCCTGGCTGCTTCGGGGAAATCAGCCCAATCGGCCCTTGCCGGGGCAGAACTGCTACCACCGAAGCCGGTCAGCCGGTGCCTGGGATAGGTGGAGTAACCCACCTTCCCCTGCTCGCCATCGCTGACGACATCGATGCCCGCTTCCACCTGCTTCCGCACCGCTTCGGCAACGGCGTCGCGTGCCCGCTGGGCCAGGTCGGCCTCGTCGACGGCCTCGCCGGAATCCTTGGCTTCCAGCATGCGAGCCAAGTCCATGGGCCGGGGCAGGCTTCCGGTGTGGGTGGTCAGGACCCGGTCGGTGCTGCGCTTCATGGGCTACCTCCGTCGTTGGGTCGTAGTGCGTAACGGGCCACGAGGCCCTCTTCCGCGGCTAACCAAGGGTCTCGTTGGTGTGAGGTGCAGTGCTCAAGGCGGCAGGATACCCGATCGCGTGAAGCCTTATGCCGTAGCCAGTATGCGGCAAGTTGTCCCATCCTGGAAGAGTTTGTATCCATAAGCGGCGAGTCCGTAGCTGCAAAGAGACAGCGGTCGTATCTGCAGGGAAATTTCTTGCCTGCTTTTGAAGCTGAAACGAGACACGTTTGCCGCAAATTGGGCTTCCCCAGCTTTGGTTTGGCGTGAAGAATTTGTTGCATGGGGGCTTCCTTCGCCTGCGGGAGCGAGCCGATGGACTGGGATTGGGGCTGGGCCCACGACTGACAGGGCGGGCATTTTCCAGGTGTTGGGTTGAAGGATGACAAAACGGGGCCCCCTGTCGTTCGAGCCAGGCATTCAGGGTAGCAGGCGGGCTTGGGAGGGCGTCAATAGGAGGTTGTCATGGGTCAGGTGCTGGCCCACACTAGCCCGGCCCGCCTGTGGCGTGGCACCGATAGAGGATGACCGTTTGGGCCGTTGTCCCCGCCCTCGTGGGGATGGCCGAGGCTACTTGAAGGCGGGCATGACCTTCTGGGTCAGCAGGCCCAGGCTGCGCTCCACGGCTTCCCGTGGCAGGAGGCCACCGGGGTTGAGTTCGGCGGTGAAGCCGGTGAGGCCGAGGGTCTCCTTGAACTGCTGCAGGCGGTCTGCCACCCGGTCGGCGGTGCCGAAGATCACCTTGGTCTCCAGGATTTCGCCGTAGCTGAGCTTTTCCAAGCGGCGTACACGGTCCTGGCGGGCCACGGCAGGCTCGGAGCCGGAGCGTCCCAAACCTTCCTCGAACACCTCGCGCATGCGGGAGAAGTAGGCCTCGATGCTCTCCTTGGGTTCTTCCAAAGCTTCCCGCTCGGTGGCTGCGATGTAAACCGGAAACCGCACGGACACGTCACCCGCCTCGCCGGGATGGCCCGCTTCCTTCCATGCCTTGCGATAGTCGACCAGGTTGCGCTCCAGATCGTCGATGTCCATGCCCCGCATCGAGAGGAAGATGGGGTAGCCCAAGCGTCCCACGCGGGCGAAGCTGTCGTCGGTAGTGGATGCGAGGCGGATGGGCGGGTGAGGCTTCTGGTAGGGAGCGGGCGAAACGGTCGCCCCCTCGATGTGGTTGAAGGTGCCGTGGTAATCGAAGGGTTCGCCCTTCCATGCTTCGAGGATGATCTCCAGGGCTTCCTGGAAACGCTCCCTGCTCTCCTCGTAGGGTACGCCCATGATGTCGTAGGCGCGGGCGTTGCCACTGTGTCCAACGCCGAAGTCGAAGCGTCCCTCGCTGATCTGGTCGACGGTGGCAGCTTCCTCGGCTATTCGCAGGGGGCTGATGAGAGGCAGCACCTGAACGGCCATGCCGACGCGCATCCGCTTGGTGCGGGTGGCGATGGAACTGGCTACCACGATGGGGGCGGAGAGGACGGAGCGGTTGGGGTTGAAATGCATCTCCCCCAGCCACACAGAATCGAGGCCCATTTCTTCCGCCAAATCGACAAGGTCGAAGGACTCGCGGAAGGTCTCTTCCTGGGAAAAGCCACGGCGGCGCACGAAATCAAGGAATACTCCGAAGTCCATGCTTCTTCCTCCTGCCCACCGCCATGAAGCGGGCGACAGCCCACTGCCCGGCGGGAGGCTCATTGGTGGAGAGTGTAGAGCGGGCCTCTACGAGGGTCAAGTTGGGGATGTCGGCGCGAAGCGGGCTTGCGCCCCCTCACCAGGGTGAAGTTTCCATATGGGACCCTCGTTCAGATTAGCGGCACCCTTTCGCTCGGCCTCGCGTGGTCCAGGTAAAGAACTTTGGCCAGAAAGAACGTGGTCAGGAAGGAATCGACCAGAATCCCCAGGGAAAAGAGGACCATTACCCCCTCGAAGGAGGGGTCCCAAGCCCCAACGCTGTATAGCAGAAAGGCCGCCAGGTAGACCGAGCCATTGGTAAGGACCGATTGGTAGGCTAGATACTTGGTCTGGCCGATGCCGTAGAACACGCTGTCCATCACAACGTTGAAGGAGAGGAGCACGTACGGAACGAACAGAATGCCAAATGCGGTGATGGCCCACTCGATGGTTTCGGGGTCATCGTTCAATATGTGGGCGAACTTGGGAAAGGTAGGCACCACCGCTATCCAGATGAGCATCGCGCCAGCGGTGATGATCATTGAGGCGTACCATAGGGTCCTTAGGCGAGGCAGGTCACCCGCCGCGTTGGCGATAAGAGCCTTGGCTGTGTCGGCAAGGGCCAGCACCGGCACCAGCATGAAGCTCCACAGGATCTGGATGGCCAGGTAATAACCACCGATTTCCGCGGAGCCGATGGTATTGACGATGCGGATAATCATGAAGAAATAGGCCACGTTGCGTACCAGGCTGTCTGCTCCGCTGCCCAAGCCGACCCTCAGGTATTCCTGCATGTCCGCAAAGGACGGGAGCCTCCTTAGTTCCACCAAGCCAATCCATCGCATCCTGACCAACAGAGCAAGCGCGACCACGAAGAAACCCACGCTGGCCAGCAGGGTCGACCAAGCCACGCCCAGCACGTCTGCCTCAAAGGAAAATCCGTAGCCACCGAAGAACAGGCTGTCCAGACCAAAGCGTATGGCCACATTCGCCACGGCCATGACCAGTACCAGACTTCGCAGGCTCAGGGACTCGAACAGCACGATGATGGCAGCGGCCAGCAGGGTGAAGGGAATGCTGAAGATGCTGATGCCCAGGAAATGCCGGGTCTGGACTTGGATTTCCTGTGACGTGCCAATCAGGTCAATAAACGCATCGCGGAACAGGAAGACCCCAACGGAGAATACCAGGGAAGTCAGGAAGATGAAGACGAATACGCTCTTCGTCCGATCGAGTTGGACCGACGTGCTGTTGCGTATCTGCGACCCCAGGAAGAAGAAGACCGCCAGCACCGTGGCTTCCTGGAACACCTCAACAACCAGTCCCACGAATTGCCATTGGGATACGATTGCGAGGCCGCCTGCATCGGGTATCTCGTTCCCTATCAGGTACACCCGATACAGTTGGTATACGTTGGGGAGACCAAGGAACAGGAGGATAAAGACGAAAAGGCGCCAGTCCCAAGCTCTAATATGGTTTTGCAGGACTTGCAGCGGTCTCACCGGCATCTCAAATCACATCAAATGACGAAGTCTCATGGTACCATAGGGACGATAACCGAGCAGGTATGGCGACTTGCCCAGTAAGCTCAGTAACGGGAGATGTGGAATGGTTGAGTTCCTGGACACCCCTGGGGTGTCGTACCAATTGGCGCAGATCATCAAGACAGCAGGCGAGAGGCTGGTCCTCATCAGCCCATACCTGAAGATTAGCAAGCGCATCCGAGACCTCCTGGAAGACCAAGACAGGCTGAAGCGCGATATTCGGATCGTATATCGGCATAGAGAACTCCAGCCGGAAGAGACGGAATGGCTGGGCTCAACTTCCATCAGGACCAGCTACTGCGAGAGCTTGCACGCGAAATGCTACATGAACGAGCAGACAGCACTCATCACGTCGATGAACCTTTACGAGTTCTCACAGCAGAATAACGACGAGATGGGAATACTTGTGTCGGCGCAAGACGACCCTATCGTATACAGGGCTATCAAGGATGAAGCTGACCGGATCATCAGGACTGCTGAGGACATCCGCGTGACTGTGGCCAAGGTTGCCCCATCAGAGGCAGTGAACCTCATTCCTTCACAGGCAGGGGGCGTTGCCGCTCCGGTCGCGCGAGGACCTGCTTCACAAACGTCACGTGCCACCCAAACCACCGTGACGACCATTCCTCAAGCCGGGTTCTGCATACGGTGCGCATCCGAGATTGCGGTGAACCCGTCTCAGCCGTATTGCAGGCGCTGTTTTGCATCCTGGAAGCGCTACGAGAACAAGGCATACGAGGAAAAGCATTGCCACGCATGTGGCGGCCAATCCAACTCGACGCTACTGAAGCCTCTGTGTCGTGCCTGCTACGGGAAATTCAAGGACGTGCTTGAGCTTGCGGCCAACTGAGTGCTTCTGGTCGGACTCACTGGCTTGGAGGCGATATGATCGACCGGCCCGTGGGTGACTCGCCACGTATGGAGTGCGATATAATCGCGACAGAGATTCGCAAAACACGAGTCCAAATCGGCAGGAGGTGATTGCCATGGCTGGTAGTCCACACAGGGTTGTGTTCATCGGGACTTCAGATGGGGTGTTTGTCGCTCGCGGGAACGGGGGGCAGTATCAAGCCCTGTCTGCGGGGCTGCAGGGCATGGGAATCGTGCGCTACCTTCTCGCTGACTCCACGATTCCCGGTCGGGTATATGCCACCACCATGAAGAACGGTTTCTGGCGCAGCGATGACGCCGGGCAGTCCTGGAAGGAGATCAACAACGGGATCCTCTATCGCGAGGCCTGGTCGCTAGCCCAGAACCCGCTCACCGGCACCCTTTACGGGGGTACCGGCCCTGCTTCCATCTTCAAGAGCGATGACGGCGGGGACACCTGGACCGACTGCGAGACGATGCGCAATCTGCCCGAGACCATCGACTGGACTTTCCCCAACCCGCCTCATGTCGCCCACGTGAAGGGGCTGGACGCCTACGGCGAACGCATCCTAGGAGCGGTCGAGGAGGGCTGGGTTGTCCGCAGCCTGGATAACGGGGAGACGTGGCAGGATATCAAGGCTGGCACCCACTTCGACGCCCATTATGTCAACACCATGCCCGACAACCCCGATGTGGTGATCCACACGGCGGGCGAGGGCATCTTCAAGAGCGTGAACGGTGGCGAGTCCTTCGCGGATGCCATGGACGGCCTGGAGCACCGCTACATGTCGCAGATCATCGTGCACCCGGACCGGCCTCAGGTGCTGTTCACCGCTGCAGCCGAGGTGCCTCCTCCCTTCTGGTTCAAGCGGCCGGAAGGGGCCAACAGCGCGGTCTATCGCAGCGACAACCAGGGTGAGACCTGGCAGCGCCTGGTGGGCGGTCTGCCGGAAGTGATGGTGCCCGCGCCCCGCGCCGTGGCTGGTGACCCCAGCGACCCCGATACCTTCTACATCGGGACGTTCCCCAAGGGGAGCCTCTGGATGACCGAGAATGGCGGGGATTCCTTCCGCGAGGTGCTGGACGACATCCCGCCGGTGAACTCTCTGGTGGTGATGCACGTCTAGGCGCGATCCCTCGCGTCTCCCGCATCGCTTGTGAAATGGCATCGGCGTCGGGATCTCGTCTCCCGGCGCCGATGAAACCCAGCGAAAAATGGTGGCCCGCTGGCTCGCGCGACCGCTGGCCCGCTACTCCGCCCTGAGTTTGGCGGTCGTCTCCACCTCGATGAGCTTGCCGGGAGTGGAGTAACCGTTCACGAAGGCGTATTCTGTTTCTGGTATCCGGACTGGTACGCGCGCGCTTAACAGCTTGCGCAGGTCGTCCAGCTTCTGGCTGCGGTGCAGGAAGAAGGCCACGTGCACCACGTCTTCCCAGGAGCAGCCCGCATCCGCCAGCGAGCCCTCGACCCGCGGGAGGATGTCGTCCAGCTGGTCCGACAGTGTGGGCTTCACCGCAGTGACCCCGGAAAGCACCGCCATGGAATCGTAGGTCAGGTAGCGCAGGGGAACGATCGGGGGGTCGTATTCCTTGAGGAACTTCTCCGCTTGGGCCGCGCTTGGTCGCATCGCCAGCAGGTCGATGGCCACCTTGGCCTTGGAGTCGAAGTGATGCGGGGAG
>JAAXIE010000029.1 GCA_012270525.1 Dehalococcoidia bacterium
TACGGTGCCGTCGACGAAGACGTATTGCAGACCGCCAACACCGCAGCCCACCTGTTCCAGGAATTGGGTGCCACGGTGCAGGAATGCGGCCTCCGTCTCGACCCGCCCATGCCAGCCTACCTCGACATTTCCCGTCCCAGCATGGTCGCCGCATACCAGGGCGTGCTCGATGAACACCGCGGTGAACTCATGGACTACGTCAACCAAGCCCTCGACCACGGCCACAACGCCACCGGTGCCGACTTCTCCCGCGCCCTGCGCGCCGTGGAAGTCATGCGCTCCCAACTGGATGACCTGCTCGACGAACACGATCTGCTGCTGACCCCCACCATGGGCATGCCAGCCCCTCCTGTCGGCAACCCTCCGAGAGTCGTAGGCGGCAAGGAAGTACATCCCCAGTGGATATTCCCCAACCTGACGGTGCCCTTCAACCTCACTGGCCAGCCCGCAGCCACCGTCCCCTGTGGCTTCTCCTCCGGTGGCCTGCCCATAGGTCTCCACATCATCGGGCGTCGTGGCGACGAAGCCACCGTCCTCCGTGCCTCGGCCGCCTTCGAACAGGTCCGCCCCTGGCATCATCTGCGCCCGCCCGTCCACTGATCCCGTAGCATCCACAAAGAAGAGGGGTGGCCTTGGGGCCACCCCTCTCTTGGGCTTGCATGCTGAGTACAGCCGTTTACTGGCGGTGGGGGGCATACTCCCAGTTGCTTAGCCAGTTCCTGTTGCCTGCGAGCGGCTGCCAAGGGTCAACCTTCGGTCCGAGGGGCCAGACTATGTTCTCACCGTACAACATGATCAGTATCGTGTGGTCGAAAATCCACTTGGCCATCTCGGCCTGCTTCCCCCACCGCTCGTCCGGGTCGATGATAGTGTTCGCTTCGTCCAGCATGGCTTGGAAATCGGGATGCTCGAAGCTGAAAGTCAGGGCGCCTTCGGAGCTGTGAAGGATGTTGTACCCAACTATCGGCTCCGGGTCCGACGGCGGAAAAGCCTGGGTCCAGATACCCTTGGCGGTACGGTTGACCAGGTTGGGACGAAAGGCCGAATAAGGCATCGTGTTTTGAGAGGTCTTGATGCCAATCTCTTCCCACATGGTGGCCACAGCTTGGGTAACTGTTGCGCTGGTGCCTGCCGTCAGCGTAGCCTCGGTCTCGAAGCCGCCAGCGAAGCCAGCCTCCGCCATCAACTGGCGGGCACGTTCCAAGTCGAACTCCACCTTCAACTCGTCCAAGCCAAACTGCCTCTGCCGGGCTTCGTGGCCCAGAAACTCCCGCACGTGGTGGGGCTCGCCTTCGCCTAGGGCTACGTTGTTGACCAGCTTCTGTCGGTCGACCGCTAGGCTCATTGCCAGACGCACTTTCCTGGCCTGTTCCCACTCAGCGGAGTTCACATCGCGGTTGCAGGCAACCCAGGCGTAACTGCAGTCGAAAGGGTCTTCCCCTAGTGGCACCTTGATGTTGCCGTCCTCATCCGGATTGTGGGCTGGGTGGTCGTTGTTGTAGTGCTGGCCCAGCAGGTGCATGGTGATCTGGCTGCCACCGGGGAACACCATGAACTTGTGGTCGGGATTGTTTTCAAGCCGTACCGCTTGGATGCTGTCCAACTCGAACTGCGCCGCATCCAGCTTGTCCGTCAGGAAGTTTGCCAGCATGGTGGACTGCTCGGTGAACTCGTGCCACACCAACTCGGCGAACTCCGGGGTCTTGCGCCAGTGATTCCGGACCGCCTCTGCCCGCTTGATATCTCCAGGTTTGATTTCCACAAGCTGCCAGGGTCCGGTGCCGACCGACTGGAACGTCGTGGCCGTGTCCTCCCCTACCGTGTCGTAGTGGACCTTGCTGTGGAAGGCCAAACTGGTGGGACCAGGGGCCCTGCTATACCAGTCGATCTCGAAGGTGGGAGAGGAACGAGTCAGTTGCACCGTATAGTCGTCCAGCTTGAAGAGAGAACACTCCTCGCACATGAACACCCTGCGGATGTTGCCCGAAGCGGGATGGGGCACCGCTGGCCGGGTGATGTCCTCCATGGACCAGATGAAGTCGTCGGCGTTGAAATCGCCCCAGTCCCCGTACTGGTCGTGCCAGGGCACGCCCTGGCGAAGGTGGAAGGTCGCCACCAAGGCATCAGGGCTGAGGCTCCACTCGTCCACCAGTCGAGGCACTACGTTGCCGTCGGGGTCGTTGGCGAACATCGTTTCGTGGGTGATGATGTTGTCGTACCTTGCTTCAACGAAGGGCTGGGCGTGAAGGACGAAGATGGGTTGCGCAAAGTCTTCCACGGCCACGTTCAGGCTGCCTGTCGGTTCCACTGTGGACACCGGAGCCACCTCTGCGGTAGGCGCGGGCGCTGCCGTCGGTGTGGCGGTCACCGCCACCGGAGCCTGCGTTGCAGCAGGGGCCGCCGGGGCTGCCGTAGCAGGGGCTGCGGGTGCTTCAGTCGCTGGCGCAGCCGTAGCCGGCACCGGCGTCTGCGTTGCCTCTTCCCCGCAGGCTGCCGCGATTCCCGCCAGTAACAGACAAAGAAAAATGACTACCGGGCCGGGTCGTACAAGAACTGACACTCCAACTACCTCCTGAAACCAGTTTGAATGAGCAGGACGCCTCTCGTTGCGTGGCGATACCCTAATAGTCGACGGTGGTCTGCACCTCATGGGCTTGAATCCGTGGCAGTACATCGCGCCCGAACCGTTCCACTTGCGACATGTACATCTCGTGTGGCATGGCTCCCTGGTTGAACATCAGGTTGATCGTCCCAGCTCCTAGGGCATCGCAGAGCCCGATAATCGACTCCGCCACATCGTCCGGCGAACCCCAGCAGAGCCGGTCGTTCCGTTCGATGTCCTCCATGGTGATGGCCCGGAACCCCTGCAGGGCCTTCAGGAACCCCTCCCGGCGTTCCGGTGCCAGCCAGTCCAGATTCGTCTGGCTGATGTAGCCGCTCTGCTGCTGGCGGTTGACCTGGGAGATGTTGCCATGGCTGGACAGCGTGCGGAAGAAATAGAGCATGTAAGGTCCCGCTGTCCGGATCGCCTCCTCGCGGCTGTCGGCTATGTGCACGTTGGCCGCGCATACGATATGCCCCGGCGTGAGTTCATGCCCATTCTCAGCGAGGTGCCGTCCATAGTAGCGGATCATGTC
>JAAXIE010000125.1 GCA_012270525.1 Dehalococcoidia bacterium
CTACCCACCTGGAGTTGTCCCAGTCGGCGAGGTCGAAAGCATACCGCGCCACCGACATGCTGGTCATGACGAACTGTTCGCCAGGCGAGTAGGAGCCCGCCTGCGGAGTATCGCCATCGCCTCCCATCGGCACGGAGGGCGGGTCGAGCAAGTTCGCCAGGTCGGGGAAAGCCGCACGGAGCGGGTGCCGAGGCCGGGTATGGTGCACCGTACCCCACCGCCACCCGGATAGGTCGGCCCCCAGTCGCTGGTCCAGTTGGTCCAAGGCCTCAACAAAGGACTGGGACAGCAGAGCGTCCCAGTCAGTTCCGGCTGGAAGCAGAGAACGGTCTCCTGCTTCGATCATGCGTGGGAAATGAGAACGCAGGCGAGCGACATGTCCCGGCCCGCCCCGGCCTGCCGGGCTGAAGGCTTCGACCTCCAATGGACCCAACACGGGCTCCAGAACATTCCGCACAAGTCGGTCACGGGTGGCCGCATAGACGGTCGGGGCCACGGAGCCGGGATCCATAGTCCCGTCCCACGCTGCCAACTCCTTGCGGGCTGCACCAGCCAAGGGGTGCTCCACATCCAGCGAGGCAAGTCGCGGGGCATAGAAGGTGGCAGGTTCGGAGGTTCTTTCAGCATGCATGTCGGCCATATCCTCCACGGTGGCCTCACCGAGCTTTCGCAACCTGTGGGTCAAGCGACTGGCCCGGAAACCCGGAGCGAAATCGAGGGCGATGTAATGCGGGTAGTCCTCCGCCGTCACCCGGTTGTTGGCCGTGACGATGTAGTGGCAGCCCGGGTTGGTCGAGCGTGGCAAGTCCTCGAAGGAGACGCTCCCGGCCCACTCATGCTCGCCGTCCCATCCGGGTACCGGCAGCCAGCGGTTGGCCTCGTGACGGACGGGAATCCTACCTCGGGTCAGGTAAGCGATGTTCCCTTCTACGTCGGCATACAGGAAGTTGTTGACCGGGTCCACCCAGCACCGCATCGCCTCATCCATGGCCTCCGTCGAATCTGCGTTCAGCATGGAGAGCAACGCATCCGCCCAGGGTTGTGCCTCGCAGGTGGCACTGTAACGGAAGGATAACCCGGCACCCACCTCCACGCTTCCGCCAATGACCGGCCCGTGGTGGGTGACGGGAACATCAATGTGTTCGGGTGCCTGGCCACGCACATTGATGGTCTCATAGTGCACTTCCATCGGGAGCCATTCACCTTTGAACTCGTAAGTTGGTGGGACACCGGAATGCAGTCGCTCCAGGTAGAGGTCCTGATAGTCCGCCCCGGTGTGAGTGACGCACCAAGCAACCCTGTCGTTATGTCCGAAATGCGGGAACCCCGGAACCCCCGGAAACGAGAGTCCAATGACATCGAACTGGGGGCAAGACACATGGTTCTGGTAGTAAACGTTGGGGGTATCCAAGCCACGATGGGGATCGCCCGCGAGAAGGGGCGAACCCGATGCGGTACGTTCTCCGGAGAGCACCCAGTTATTGCTCCCCACCTCTATGGCTTCCATGGGCTGCATCCACGACTCCGCCTCTTCCAACAGGGCGGCAACACCATCAATCGCTCCCTCGTATTCCTTGCCGGGAGGCACGATCAGCAGTTGCCCCTGCTGGTAGCCTGGGCAAAGCTTCGACATCATTTCGGGGCCAACCTGTCGGAGCAACTTGGCCCGCCATAGCTTCTGCTCGAACACGCCCATCAGAATGTGGCGCACCTTGAAGACGCCCAAAGAGTCGTGGGGGCGCCATTTTTCGGGTGCAGCATCCAGGATTTGGTACTCCACGGGCAATGTGGCGGTAGTCTGGATGAAGGCATTGACCCCAGCGGCGTATGCCTCCAGCATTTCGCGGGCCGCATCGCTCACCACCTCCAGGTCGGCTTGGGCACTGGCTTCCAGCCTGAACTTGCGCATCAGCCTGTCTTGGGGAAGGGCATCCGGTCCGGCCAGTTCGGCCCACCGACCGTATGCCCGGCGTCGGTCGTAGTCCATCTGGAAGAGCCTGTCTTGGGCCGTGAAGAATCCCTGGATGAAGAATGCGTCCCAAGTGGAACCAGCACGACCATGGGGTATGCCCTGCCTGTCACGATAGATCGTCGCCTCGCTCTCAAGTCCGGGTAGCCGGACCGTCGAGGTCGTATCGGGCTGTGAAGCGCGTAGGTGTTCGCGGGTAGTCCCGGTGGTCATCGTGGCTGCCTCCTGCGGTATGGAATGGAGCCTTCGGCAGTATGAGCGGCACCTATGCCCCGTCCAGTATCTCTCTCACCTTGGCGAAGATGTCTTCGAACATGGGGCGCGTGAGGCGCCCTGTCTGGGTATTCTGCTGGCTGGGATGGTAAGACCCCAACAGCACCAAGCCGTTGGGCAACTGGTGCAGTGAGCCGTGTCCGAACTTCGGGCGGGGTCTGGGTATCTCGATGCCAGCATCAAGAGCCGCGGCCAGGAAGGCATCGAAGGCGATCTTGCCTAGGGCAACGATCACTCGCAAGTCAGCTAGCAGTCGCAACTCGCGCACCAGGTAGGGCCGGCAGGTCTCCAACTCAGTCCGTGTAGGCTTATTAGCTGGGGGAGCGCACCGGGCCGCAGCACTGATAAGCACGTCGCGGACTTCCAAGCCGTCTCCCTTGTGCACGGAAGTCGGCTGGTTGGCGAAGCCGAACTTATGTAATGTCCCGTAGACCCAATCGCCACTGCGGTCGCCGGTAAAGGCCCGGCCAGTGCGATTCCCTCCATGGGCCGCCGGGGCGAGACCCAGCAGCAGCAAACGGGCGCCGCTGGTGCCAAAACTGGGTATAGGCTGCGCCCAGTAGTCCCACTCCATGTACATGCGCCGCTTCTTCCGACCGACGTCGCGGATGTACTCCGCCAAGCGGTCGCACTTGGTGCAGGCAACGATGTCGTTGTTCAACTGCTCAAGGGCTGCCAAGAGTTTCCTTCCGGCTGGAGCTGGGATGGGCTAGTATAATACCTCTCTGGACCCGAGGTCGGAGTACGCTTAGAACGGCAGGTACCCTCCGAACAAGGGACCGCACAACACCTCGCGAGTCTCTGTGATTCGCAAGGCTGGACTGTCAGTCAAGGGTCCGGGCCGCGGGTTGTCGACTGTGCGGGGATGACGGCATGGCGGGCGGGAGCGACGGCAGTTGCGCAGAGCCCTGCCAGCATGATTGCCGGCTTCACCGGGGCGGGAGTTGTTCCGACCATAGCTTTGGAACAGCTTGGGGCCGTGTTCCGGTTTGTACGGAAGAATGCCTGACGATGCCGCCGGACTTGTATCTGATCGGGACAGATTCAAGAATGGGGGCGGTGATGCGGGGTTGTGACTGTTCCGATCGCAGCTTTGAGATAGCTTGGGACTTTGTTCCGAATCAGGGAGAGCGGTGAGCGAGTTCCGGGGGTGATCTGTAGCTAGACGGGAGAGGCCCAGGCTGGAGAATGGGGTACGCCCAGGGTTAGGGATGTTGGAATCGTATCTGAGCGTCGGAACATGGTCGTAGCTGAAAAACGTTTTTTCGTAGCTGAAACTGTTCCGATTGTTCCGACTGGCGTATCTGGATTCTAGCTGAAAGGCCGTTCCGATACCGGGTCCTAGGGCGGTCCGGTGGTGAGCATGAAGGAAAAGGGCACACCGGAGGTTGTGTCCTGTGCGGGGGCTGCCGATTGGTGTAGTCATACGTCCAAGCTTTCAGGGACAGCTGATGGGCTGGTACCAGCCTAGCAGGGGACGGGCAGGGGGGCAACGCGAGAATGTCACAGGGCTGCTGAGAGGTAGCAGCATGAGGTTTGCA
>JAAXIE010000028.1 GCA_012270525.1 Dehalococcoidia bacterium
GATTGCGGCCTGCGCCGCAATGACGGTTTGACCTTTTGTCATAGAGGACCGGCTAAGGCCTGCACATGCCGGCCGCGCCTTTCGTCATTGCGGCGTAGGCCGCAATCTAGGACGGAGCATCGCCGACTTCCGGTGTGGCTTCGTCAGGCCCCGGTTCGTGCTGAGGGAAATCGAAGTACGAACCGGGGGGACGCGCCATTTGCCGTACCGGCCTCTCTTCGTCGTTCCTCCGAAAGCGGGAACGAATGTTGGTAGGTTGCACTACGGTGGGCGCGTAGACCCCCGCTTTCGCGGAAGTGACGGTATCGACAGCGGGAATGACGGTTGGGGCAATACGTCCGCCCTTCGAGTTCCCTCAGGACGAACCGATTGCCTAGGTTCTCTCCCAGTTCCAGGCTGTCCTAGATAGCGGCCTGCGCCACAATGACGGTGCGGCCTCTGATCACAGCCAGACCGTCCCTCCCTTGGGCTGTTCGTTCGCCTTGGTCTGTCATGCCCGGCACCCCGCTTTGCAATGACGGGGTAACCTCGTGGTCTAGCTTAAGTGCGTGCGATATAATGGAAGCAGCCCGACAACCACACCCAAAAGAGAGTACAAGCGGTGTGCTGTCGTCCAGCATAAGGAAGGGGAAGTGCCTGAAGAATCCCTTCTAATGACCCGGTCCTCCAACCTGGAGACCATGTTGGCGCCCGGCGAGAAGGTGCTCTCCCAGTGTGGGCCGCTCTACGCTACCTCACGGAGGTTGCTGCGTTACGAGAAGCAGGGCGGAGCCGTCTCCTTCGAAGAGTTGTCCTATCAGCAGCTCACCGGCGTCGAGGTGGTGCGCAAAGCCAGCCATCCCATAATGGCGCTGGGAGTGCTCGCAGTGCTGGGGGCCATCTTCATGACCATTACCGGCCTGATTTTCGTGACCGCCTTCCTCGCTGTGGCTTCAGGCCTTGCCATGGTCCTCTACGGCTCCAAGGGCCACAACTCGTACTATCAGCTGCACGTAGAGCAGCCTCCTACCGCACCGTCCCCCGAGCCTCCCACGGAACTGGAAGTAGCCCTCGAGCGCGTCAAGGCCGCCTTCGGGATCAGCACCGAGAAGGTGGACAAGCGGTGGCAGCTCGACTTCGTGAAGGGCAGGAGCTTCATCGCCACCGTCCGCACCATCCGAGGCGACCTCCCCGAGTTCTAGGGGTCGGCCCCTCCCTGCCCCTACCCCACTTTCGTTGACAAGCTAGGCCCGTTGGCTAATAATTTGGCTAGCTGAAGCGAGTTTTCGCCGCAGGAACTGCGCAGCGGTCCCCATCTTCATCTAGGAGCGAGTCCTATGGGTGTAATGAGCAAAAAGGCAAGGGAGATCTTCTACCGAAAGGGGAGGCCGATCACCCATATCGCCAGCGCCCCCTCGGTGCACGATGCCCGGATGTATGAACGGGCAGGGTTCGAGTACATATTTCTGGGAGGGGATGCCACCTTCGGCATCATGCTGGGCATTCCCGGCACATACCTGGACATCACCGAAAAGACCTTCATCGCCAAGTACTACGTCAACGCGGTGAACATACCCGTCCTCATGGACTGCGACGAAGTGTGCGGTCGCGGGCCGGCCATCGTGGAGCGGGCTGTGGAGAAGTACGTCGATATCGGCCTGGCCGGCATGGACATCGATGACCGGGTGGTGTTCGAGGTTCGCGGGGCCGCCCGCACCGAAAGGGAGCACGGTATCTCCGAGTGCGTGCCCGTAGAGCAGATGGCTGACGTCATCGGCGCGGCCAAGGACGTCATGAAGTCCCTCGACCCCGACTTTGTCCTCCGGGTTCGGTGCTACGACTTCCACGTGGGCACTCCCCTGGAAGATACTATCAAGAGGCTGCAAGCCTATGAGCGGGCCGGGGCCGATGTGCTCTACCTGGGCGGCGTGGAGACCCCCGAAGATACCAAGAAGTGCCTGGATGGCCTGAACATACCCTGCACGGTTCCAGCCACTTGGATGACATACGACCTGGCCCGGGACCTCGGCCTGTGCGAGGTGCGCCGTCCCTACGAGCTGGAGATGGTCATGCACTCGGCCGGATGGGAGTTCCTGGAAGACTTCAATCAGCGAGGCTTCGCCGCATCCGACGACCGCCGAGAACAATACAAGGACAGCCCTTACATGGCCCATCAAGGCGCTCTCTTCCCCGATAGGGATGTGCTGGGCAACCCCACCGGCTCGGGCGGAGGCAAGCCAGCCCAGTAGCCTTTCCAGAAGGCTTGTATCTCAACAAAACTGGGGGTGATCTATGAGGAACGGAATAAGAATCGTGGACATGGATACCCACGTTCAGCCCACCGTGGATGTGCTGGAGAAGTACGTGGAGCCCAGCTTCCGACCACGCCTATCGGAGTTCGATCCCTACCGGCGCACCCGGGAGAACTACCTGGGAACTACTACGACGCTTGCTGTGGGCCCCATCCCTTATGACCGGATGCCCGGTGAAGCGCCCAGGGACGAGGACACCAAGGCAACTCCCGGCGGACGGGGGGGCAACGAGGGACGCTCCCACTCCATGCACAGGGTACCCGTGCAGCCCCAGGTGCAGGATGAGAACGTGGAGGGACGCTTGCAGGATATGGACTTGGAGGGGCGGGACATTGATTTCCTGTTCCCCGGAACGTCCATCACATCCATCACCGGTCTGCCCGACGTCACCCTCTCCGAGGGCTACTACCGGGCCTACCACCACTACATGCAGATGTACTCGGCTCCCGCTCCGGACCGGCTGAAGAGCGCCATCCAGGTGCCCGGCGCCGACCCTGAGTGGGCGGTGAGCGAGATCAAGATGTGGGGCAACGAAAAGTGGGTGGCGGGTGTCTGGGTACACCTGAAAGAGGGCCTGCCCGTGGACCATCCCGACCTGGAGCCTATCTGGGCTACCATGAACGAGTACGACCTTCCCTCGGTTCACCACAGCTTCTACATGGAGCCCCCCTACTTCCCCGGATACAAGGATGTGTGGGGCAACGCCGTAGCGGCCCGCACCTTCGCCCATCCCTGGGGCGCATCCCGCCTGTTCGCCTACATGATCCTCGGCGGTCTGCTGGACCGCTACCCCAACTTCCGGGCCTTCGCCTCCGAGGTGGGTCACGGATGGCTCCCCAACATGCTGCTGCGCCTGGGCTTCAACAAGAGCTACCTGCAGGGTGCGTCCAAGGACCTGAGGTACACGCCCCTGGAGTACGCCCAGATGGGGAAGATCGCCTGCGCGGCTGAACCTTTTGAGGGGCCGATCATGACCAAGGCCACTATCGATGTGCTGGGTGAGGACTGTCTCATGCACCAGTCCGACTATCCCCACGGGCAGTGCTGGTTCCCGGAAACAGCCCAGGAAGTGATGGACTGGGATTTCTGGCCTAGCCTCGGCCCCAATGCCCTGGAGAAGCACATGGCGGGCAACGCTGAGAAGATGCTTCGCCTGAACTAAGCCTAGGGCGTCAAATCACAGAAAGCAGGGGGCCAGCCAAAGTGGCTGGCCCCTTTCTTATTGGGCGCGGCGTCGCTCGGCGGCGGCGAGGCGCACCTCGCCACCCAGACCGCGCAGCCTGGAGCTGCGGAAAGCCAGGATCCAGATGAAGCTGATCAAACAGGCGCCGCCCACGGCCACAGCCAACCTGGGGTGTACCGTGTCGGCGATGCTGGTCAGCACGATGGAACCCAGGGCGGGCATGCTGAAGGTGATGCTGAAGAGGCCCATTATCCGGCCCCGTAGGTTGTCGGGGACCAGCATCTGCAGGGACCCCATTATCGACACCAGGGCCAGGGAGTTGCCCACGCCGGCTACGAATAGGATGGGAACGGACAGGGCGAACCAGGGTGACAGAGCGAACAGCAAGAAGAAGCTGCCCGAAACTGTCATGCCAAGTACGATGAGCTGCCCCTGCCGGTAGGACTCCCGCACGCTTCCGGTGATGATGGTGCCGATCACAGCCCCGAAGCCAAAGGC
>JAAXIE010000081.1 GCA_012270525.1 Dehalococcoidia bacterium
GGCTCCCGGCACCCGCGAGACCGACCTGCTGCAGCCGTCGAAGCAGGTGCAACACGTCCATGCCCTTCTCCTCACCGGAGGCAGTGCCTTCGGTCTGGCAGCGGCCGACGGTGTGATGGCCTACCTGGAAGTGCAGAGTGTTGGCTTCCGGGTCGGGGCGAACGTCGTGCCCATCGTACCGTCTGCTGTTCTCTTCGATCTCAACCTGATTAGCGGAGAGGTGCGTCCGACCCGGGAAACCGGCATCATGGCTTGTGAGAACGCCTCGTCAGGCGCGGTTCTTCAAGGCACCGTCGGTGCTGGGACTGGGGCGACCGTCGGTAAAGCCCTCGGCATGGAGAGGGCCACCAAGGGAGGCATCGGCTCCGCAAGCGTTGCCCTGGGCGGTGGCGTGATCGTGGCGGCCTTGGTGGCCGTGAATGCTTACGGAAGCGTTGTCGATCACCTCATTGGCGGAATCGTTGCTGGCCCCAGGGAGGAGCGCAATCCGGGCTTCTACGATACCCAGCGCTTGCTTGTCGAAGGGCGATGCGGGACGGGTGGCCCTGGAAAAGGCGAGAACACCACCATCGGCGTTGTAGCCACCAACGCCACCCTGACCAAGGGGCAGGCTAATCAGGTTGCGAGCATATCCCACGATGGCCTGGCACTGACCATACGACCCTGCCACACAACGCGCGATGGCGATACCATGTTTACCATTGCCACCTGCGCCAGCCAAGTCCCCGTCGATCTCACACAACTGGGAGCCGCTGCTGTCGAGGCGACCGCCCAGGCAGTGCTTAACGGTGTGTTATCCGCCACGGGACTGGGCGGTGTCCCTTCTGCTGGGGAGTGGTCCAGTGGCTAGGCGGATGGGGTTCATCGGAGCAGGCAAGCTGGCCACCGCAATGGCGATGGCCCTGTGGACCCACGGGTACGAGGTATCCGCGGTGTCCAGCAGGGCGGAGGCCTCGGCCCTGCAGTTGGCCTCCCTGGTACCTACCGCAAAGCCAGTGGCCACCGTTGGCCAAGTGGCCGCCATGTGCGATCTGGTGTTCATCACAACCCCTGATGGTGCCATCGAGGAGGTGGCCCGTGCTGTGCGTTGGCACTCCGGCCAAGGAGTCGTCCACTGCAGCGGGGCCCTGTCACTGGAAGCATTGGCCAGTGCCTCTTCTGGGGGAGCGTCCATTGCTTCTTTCCATCCACTGCAGACCCTGTCGTGTATCGAGACGCCCCAGGAGGCCGCCGACCGCCTCTCCGGCATCTGCTACGCTCTCGATGGTGATGGATGGCTCGCAGAGTTCCTGGGGAAGTTGGCAATGGACTTGGGCGGGTATGTAGTACGGGTCGCCCCTGAAGACCGAGGCCTCTATCATCAGTCCGCGGTGTTCGCCTGTGGCTATGTCACAACGCTTCTGGATGCTGCAGAGCGGATGTGGACGGGCATGGGTCTCTCCCCACAGCAGGCACGATCAGCCTTGGGGGCCTTGGCCCATACCACCGTCACCAACTATCGTCGCGCTGGCGCAGCAGAGAGCGTCACAGGCCCCGTTGCCCGGGGTGACTCGGATACAGTTCAAGGCCAGTTGGAGTCCCTCGGGTCGCGCCTGCCCAGCTTGCTTCCCCTAGCAAGGGAACTGGGCATTGGGTCGCTGGCCTTTGCACCTGCGGGGGAACGTCAACGACTGACCGACGTCCTGGAGCGCTATGGGGACGCAAACCCTGGCGCTCCATCGTAGGGGCCCGGACGTCGGAGAACTCCCACAACGATATACGGGCGAGGTATGCATGGCAGACGCGCATGTAGGAAGAGCAGTTACCGTCCGGGACATCCGCTCCATGAAGGAAGCGGGAGAGAAGATCCCCATGATCACGGCCTACGACTATACCACGGCCTACCAAGCCAACCTAGCCGGTATCCCTCTGCTGCTGGTGGGGGACAGCTTGGGCATGGTGGTCCTGGGGTACGACTCCACCATTCCGGTGACCATCGAAGACATGTTGCACCACACGAAGGCAGTGGTCCGAGGGTCTGGAAGGGCCCACGTGGTGGCGGACCTGCCCTTCATGTCCTACCAAGTTAGCGAGAGTCAAGCCCTAAGCAATGCAGGTCGCTTGGTGCAGGAGGGCGGTGCTCACTCGGTGAAGCTGGAAGGAGGTGAGAGGATTGCTCGCGTCGTAGAACGCATTGTGGGATGTGGCATTCCGGTAATGGGACACCTGGGCCTCACACCCCAGTCGATTCACGGTTTAAGTGGCTATCATGCCCAAGGACGGGCAGCCCAAGAGGCATCCCAGATGATACGAGACGCCTGCGCTCTTGAGGATGCTGGGGCCTATGCCGTGGTGCTAGAGTTGGTCCCTGCTTCCCTGGCTGGCATCATCACCCAGCGCCTCTCGATTCCCACCATCGGCATCGGTGCCGGGCCGCTGTGCGATGGTCAAGTGCAAGTGACACATGACATGCTCGGGCTTTACACCCAGTTCCTCCCCAAGCACGCCAAACGTTTTGCCCGCCTAGGCGACGATATGACCGCTGCGTTTCGCACCTACGCCGACGAGGTCAAGGAAGGCTCATTTCCAACCAGCAGGGAGAGCGTCGAGATGAGCACCGAAGTGCTGCGCTCCGTGACCGGCTCCCTGCCTTCATGCTGACTGGCGATGCGAACCGTCGAGTCCAAGTCGGAGATGTGGCAGGCCTGTCTCGCTTCGGCCCGCCCGCTGGGTCTAGTGCCCACCATGGGGTCGCTCCATCCTGGCCACATGGCCTTGGTGCAGCAAGCCAGGGCCGAGTGCGCTACCGTCGCCGCCACCATCTTCCTGAACCCCACCCAGTTCGGCCCCAACGAGGACCTGGACGCCTACCCTCGTACTGTGCACGCAGACCTCTCCATGCTGGAGCAGGCAGGCGTGGACTTGGTCTTCATCCCCACATCGCGTGAGGTCTACCCCGAGGGCTTCAACACTTGGGTGGACGTACTTGGTCCTGCCCAGGGAGCCGAAGGCCTGTACCGCCCCAGACACTTCCGTGGCGTGGCTACCGTGGTCGCCAAGCTCTTCAATATAACGCGTCCCGATCGTGCCTACTTCGGCCAGAAGGACGGCCACCAGACCGCGGTCGTCCTGCAACTGGCCCGCGACCTCGACATGATGATTGAAGTCGTGGTGGTTCCCACAGTCCGCGAACAGAACGGACTAGCCCATAGCAGCCGCAACGCCTACCTCAACCCTGAGCAACGCAGCGCGGCCGCCATTATCAATCGTGCCCTCTCGCAAGCGGGGGACCTCTGGGCATCAGGGGAACGCCATGCCGCGACCATCACCAACCAAGTACGTCAGACCGTAGAGTCAGAGCCACTGGTAAGTGGCATCGATTACGTCTCTTTGACGGACTTGGAGACCATGACCGAAGTCGAACGTGTGGAGAGCCCCACCATGCTGGCCGTGGCAGTGCACATCGGCAACACCCGGCTCATCGACAACATAGTCCTTGGAAACCCCTGAACGTACCCAATGGGCGCATTGCTCTCCCGCTAGAGGAAGCCTGGGAAGAGCGGGCTAAGTGCTTGGCAGACCCCGTTATGCCCGTGCACCCGGAGCGTTCAACTTGACGCAAGGCACGCCCAACCCTAGAATCCACCCAACCTTCACCTCAGGCCCAACTGGGGGTGCCGTGTCCTTCGAGATCACCGGATTCGACCATATGGTGCTCAATTGCCGCGACGTGGAGAAAGCCCTCTGGTTCTACGGCGAGGTCCTGGGCATGGAGGTATTGCGACTTGACCACTACCGGGCGGGTAACTGTGGCTTCCCCTCGGTGCGGGCGAACGACGGGATTCTTATCGATCTTCCTCCTGACAACTCCACTGACCCTATCGTGGAGAACGTCGACCATTTCTGCTTGGTCATCGAACCCACCGACATGTTGGCCCTGCAGGGGGAACTGCGGGAACTTGGTCTTGACGTGGAGGAGCGAGAAGCGCACTACGCTTTCGGGGCCCAAGGCATGGGTTGGCAGTTCAAGCTCAAGGACCCCAACGGTCACAAGCTGGAACTCCGCTGCTATCCCGAAGGCCACCTGTAGGCCAACTCCCGCAGGCCTACCGTTTGAGCCCCAGTGCCTTGCATCAAACTGCCTCTTTGGATAACCGACCATGAAGTATGCCATGTTCTCCCACGTCCAGTGGCCCGAAACCAAGAGCCCGGAGCAGGCCTACCAGGAGATACTGGAGCAGGCGCAGTATGCTGAGGAACTGGGGTTTGAGTCCGTCTGGCTGGCGGAACACCATTTCACCCGCTACGGGCTAGCGCCCTCGCCCCTGGTGCTGGGTGCTTACCTGGCGGCTAGGACCAGCCGGATCCGCATCGGCACGGCCGTCATCATCCTTCCTCTGCACAATCTGGTGATGCTGGCTGAGCAGGTGGCCATGCTGGATGTCCTCACCGGTGGCCGGGTCGACGTGGGTGTGGGTCGTGGCGAGCCTCACCCCAGTCTGTGGGCTAACATGAACATCCCCCGCGAGGACAGCGAGGAGCGGTTCCAGGAAGCACTTGATCTGCTTCCGCAACTGTGGACCACCCAGAGGCTGGCCCACCAAGGCAAACACCACGAAATCAACGACATTACGCTGGTTCCAACGGCCAAGCAGACGCCTCACCCGCCTATCTACATGGGCGTTTCGTGGAACGAGGACCGGCCACGGGAAGCCGTGGACCGTGGCCATCGCATCATCTCCGGGGTGGTGCTCGATATCGAAGAGCACCTGCACATGCGGGATATCTACGACTCTCATGCCTCTGAATTGGGCACAGACCTGCGGGCATGGGACTGCCCGATGTTCGTACATACGCTGGTCGCCGACTCTAAGCAGCAGGCGGTGGATGATGCGCGCGAGGGCCTGATGTGGATGTACAACATGATCGACTTCCGGCGCACGGTACATCACGGCAGCGATATGCACTACGACTTCCCCGCGTACCACGCCGGGCACCCCGACCCCTCCTTCACCTTTGAGCGCATCGCCAACAGAAAGTCTATCCTTGGCACCCCGGAAGAGGTAGCTGCCAGCATCAGGAAGCTGAACCGTGAAGGTGGCGTCGGCTATTACGGGTGCGACTTCGGGTTCGGAGGCCTTCCCCACGACAAGGTGATGCGCTCCATGGAACGCTTCGGCCGCGAGGTCATGCCCCGGGTTGCCGAGGACTAGGGTAAATCAGGGCTGAGATGGCCCTAGTCATCGCCTGGGCCTTGACATAGAATCACCTCAGCCCACCCTTCCGGAGGCGACCCATGAAGCGGAGCACCGACCGGATCCTCACCACCTTTGCTGGCAGTCTGGCCCGTCCCGCGGGTCTGCTTGAACTCATGGGCAGCCGGGAACGTGGAGAGCCTTACGACCAGCACGCTTATGATTCCGCCGTGAATGAAGCCGTCGCCAGCGTTGTCCGGCGGCAGGTTGAGGCGGGTGTTGACATTGTGTGCGACGGCGAGCAGGGCAAGCCCGGTTTCTTCACGTACGTGGCCGAACGATTGACTGGGTTCGAGTCGGTCACAGACCAGCCCGATGCGGGCCCTTGGGCGGGATCGCGCGAGAGCCTTGCGTTTCCCGATTTCTACAACTGGTTCGGTGGTGGAGGTATTCGCCGCATTGCTGCCCCCTTTGCCCTCGTCTGCAAAGGGCCCATCACGTACCGGGGCCACGAAGCCGTGCAGCGTGATATCGCCACCCTGAAGTCTGCCATCTCGGGCTTGGGCGATGCGTCACCGGAAGAGGTCTTCATGCCAGCGAGCTCACCCACGAACATCGAAGG
>JAAXIE010000080.1 GCA_012270525.1 Dehalococcoidia bacterium
GCAGTCCTGCTCTTCGTGCTCATCCGCGACAACGTTCTGGTCCGCATGGCCCTGCGCAACGTGGTACGTCGTCCCCTGCGTGGCATATTGGTGGTCGTGGGCCTGATGCTGGCCACGGCCATCATCTCCAGTGCCTTCACCACCGGCGACTCCATGACCCAGAGCATCAAGAGCAACGCCACCGAGAGCCTGCGCTCCCTCGACGAGACTATACGCTTGGACGACGAGTCCCCCCTGTGGCAGGACGTCGCCCTGCCCGAACACTTCTCGGAGTCGGTCTACGATCAGGTCGCCCCGGAACTCCGAGCCGCCACCGACCTCATCGATGGCGTCGCTCCCGTGCTGGCGCAGCCGACGGCAGTCGTCAACCAGACCTCCAGGCAGTTCGAGGTGGAAGCCCTCCTCACCGGCTTGGAGCCGGAAGCCGCGGCTGGTTTCGAGCCCCTCACCGACACCCAGGGCAATCCCGTCGACCTCGAAACCCTTGCCCCGGGCGAGGTGTACCTGGACCGCGAGGGGGCCGACGCCCTTGATGCCCAGCCCGGCGACGTCTTAGGCCTGCCTCTGCGATCGGGAGAACTGGCCCAGTTGCGGGTCGCAGCGGTGGTGGACGGCTGGTACTACAAGGAGTCCGAGACCGAAGTCGTCATCATGACGTCGCTGGCCCACGCCCAGGATCTGCTGGACAAGCCGGGGCTCATCTCCACCATCCTGATATCCAACAAGGGCGACTACTTCGAGGGCGAGGCCCTCACCACGGATGTCATCGACAGGTTCAACGACCTGCCAGCCCTGAAGGACGCTGGCTTGGAGATTTTCGGCGTCAAGCGCGAGGTCGTCGACATCGCCAACCAGGTGGGCAACATCTTCGTCTCCCTCTTCACCACCTTCGGCCTCTTCTCCATCGGCGTTGGGCTGCTGCTGATCTTCCTGATCTTCACCATGCTCGCCGCCGAGCGGAAGAGCGAGATGGGCATCGCCCGGGCGGTGGGCATGCAGCGACAGCACCTCATCCGCACCTTCATCGCTGAGGGCGCCATTTACAGCTTGGGGTCGGCTCTCGTTGGCTCCCTCATCGGAGTGGGGCTGGGCTATTTCATCGTGGTGGTGGTCGGCGAGATATTCAGCTCCAGCGTCGCCACCGATTTCGAGATTGTGCCCCACGTGAAGCCAACCTCCCTGCTGGTCTCCTTCTTCCTCGGCAGCGTGATTACATTCATCACCGTGGTCTTCGCTTCCTGGCGCATCAGCAAGCTGAACATCGTGCGCGCCATCCGCGACATACCCGAACCCAGCATGTCCCGTGCTGGGCGCGGCACCCTCATCTGGGGAATACTCGTCACCCTGATAGGCGTCGCAGTCCTTCTCGGCTCCTGGAGCGCAGACCACCTGACCGGCTTCGGCGTGGGCATATCCCTGATACCCGTCGGCATCGCCCTGATACTTCGCTGGCGTGGCGTGGAACAACGCTGGGTGCTCACCGGCACCGGTGTAGTGCTTCTCGCTTGGTGGCTGCTGCCCGCCAGCGTCACCGACAGGCTGAAGGAGCAATGGAACGAGGATCTCTCGATCTTCTTCGTATCGGGGGCGTTGCTGGTCGCTGGTGCGGTGCTGGTGATCGTCAACAACTCCCCCGTGGTGCTGCGCATCCTGTCCGCCACCTTCGGACGCAGCCTGTCCCTGGCCCCCATCGCCAAGTCGGCCGCCGCCTATCCCCTGCGCTTCGGTTTCCGCACCGGCCTGTCGGTGGCGATGTTCGCCGTCGTCATCTTCTCCGTCGTCGTTATGTCCGTGCTCCTGGAAGGGTTCGACAAGCTCTGGGGCGACCAGGAGCGCTTCGCTGGCAACTACGACGTTCTCGCCCGTGCCGGAAGCGACCTGAATCCCCTCGAAGACCTGTCCGGTCGGGTGGAAGCCGATCCCAATCTCTCAGTCGTTGCGAGGGTCGACGGCCAGCCCCAGGTGGGCACCTTCCGCACCGATGGCCAAGCCGCAGCTCGCCTCTCCGCCACGCCCGACGCCGAGCCCGGAAGGACGACCCTGACTGGCGTCGACGACGATTTCGTCGCTTACGGCGACTTCCGCTTCGCCCTCAGCACCGCCGAATACGTCACCGATGATGGCATCGACCGCCAGCAACTCTGGAACGACCTGCGCGACACCCCAGGCCTCGCCATCGTGAGTGCCCTGCTCGTGCCCCGGCGGGCCGATTTCGCCTTCGACGCTCAGTTCGAAGGGTTCACCCTGGAAGGGGTCGAGGGTCTGTACGTCGAGAACGACGTGATGGAACCGGTCCAGGTCACCATCCAGCACCTGAAGAGCAACACCACCTTCGAATTGACCATAGTCGGCGTACTGGACGAGTTCACATCCCAAGCGGGGCTGCTGCCGGGAGGCCTGTTCACCTCATCCAATACCCTCGCAGCCGTCCTGCCCGGTCAGATTGACGCCACCCAGTTCTTCTTCACGACAGTCCCCGGCTCAGTGGATGCCGACGAGCAGATCGAAGCAGCCTTCTTCGAGCACGGCCTCCAGACGATTGACCTGCAGGAGATGCTCGCCGATTTCCAAGCCCAGCAACGCTCCTTCTTCGACTTGGTTCTCGGCTTCATGACCCTCGGCCTGGTGGTGGGAATCGCAGCCTTGGGGGTCATCAGTGCCCGAGCCGTGGTCGAGCGCAGGCATGAGATCGGCGTCATGCGGGCCATAGGCTACTCCCGTGGCATGGTGCAATTGAGCTTCCTGGCCGAGTCGTCCTTCATCGCCATTTTGGGCATAGCCGTGGGGCTGGCCCTTGGCCTCCTCACTTCCGTCAACGTAGCCGCCGACATACAGACGGAAGAACCCTCCTTCGCCTTGGCAATTCCTTGGGCCAAAGTGCTCCTCATCGGCTTGGGTGCCTACGTCCTCTCCCTGCTGACCACCTACCTGCCCGCACGGCAAGCCGCCGCCATCGCCCCCGCCCATGCCATCCGCTACGAGTGAACAGTCCGCTGTAAGCCGGGCCCATCGCGGGGAGCACTCCGCGCGCAAGTTGCGGCCACAGGTCTTGAGCGAACGCTAGGGCGATGCCACCTTTCCCCTCGGCCCCACTGGCCGGGTATACTGCGGGCGTGATGACATCAGGGGTCCCCATCTTGCCGAGTAGACGCTGCCTTGCGTCTTACCGATGCTGAGGCCTTGCGTTGCCGAGTTCATCGGGACCTTCGGCCTTGTATTTGCTGGCACCGGGGCCATCATGGTCAACGACCTCAGTGGAGGGCAGGTTACCCGTCTAGGCGTTGGAATTACCTTCGGTCTCATCGTGGCCAGCATGATCTTTGCCACGGGCCACATCTCGGGTGCCCACATCAACCCCGCCGTCACTCTTGCCTTCGCCGTATCGCGTCACTTCCCTTGGAAACGCGTCCCGCTCTACATCGTAGCCCAGGTCGCCGGAGCCTCCACCGCGAGCCTGGCCCTCGTGGCCCTGCTGGGAGACGTGGCCGATATGGGGGCCACCCTCCCCACCGGCGGCGACGCCCAAGCCTTGGGCTTGGAAATGCTTCTCACCTTCTTCCTGATGTTCGTCATAATGGCGGTGGCCACCGACGCCCGGGCCGAAGGAGGTCTTGCCGCCATTGCCATCGGGGCCACCGTTGGCCTGGAGTCCATCTTCGCCGGGCCCATCGCTGGGGCGTCCATGAACCCAGCCCGCTCTCTTGGGCCTGCCCTCGTCGGCTGCACGTGGAGCAGCCAGTGGCTCTACGTGGTTGGACCCGTTGTGGGGGCCGCCGTCGCCGCGGTCGTCTACACCTGGCTACGCGGGCCGACCAACCGCAAGGCCGCCTAAGCTCCCTTCGCACATGGGCCATGCCGGCAACATAGGAATCCTCACACACAAGCCTGACACCCTCAAAGAAAGGCGGTCTCCATGTTCGCAGTCCTATATCGCTGGCGCGTGCGACCGGGCCAGGAAGAGAATTTCCGCGATGCCTGGCATGCGGCCACCGAGGCCATCTACCGGCACAAAGGAAGCCTCGGTTCCCGCCTCATGCAGGCCCAAGACGGCGACTTCTTCGCCCTCGCCCAGTGGCCCAATCGCGACCTCTGGCTTGCCCGCAACAATCCCTCCCAAGCCGATCCCACGGCCTCGCGGCGCATGCAGGACGCCATCGAACACGCCTACGAACCGGTGGAGTTGCAGGTCACCGACGACCTCCTGCGGGGGGTACCATATCGCGCAACCCGCTAGTAACTGCTGCCCCGCTCTGCCGCTTGTACCCCAACCGCCGCCCACTCCTGCGTTGACACCCGCCACCTGCTCACGTATGTTGCTTCATAGGCCGTAGCTGGCGGCAGGGCGAGACGCACCAGGCGGAATGTGCTTGGAGGGTTGCATGGCCGGTTTCATGGTGGCACAGGACCAGTCGGTGGACACCCGCAACCAGTTGCTCAACACCGTGCAGGACCGGGTGCTGTGGCTGGCGGTCAACATGGTGCACCACGCCAACCAGGTGCGCCCCAATCCCGACGGTCTCAAGGTGGGCGGTCACCAAGCCTCCAGTTCGTCCGTCGTCACCCTGCTCACCTCCCTCTATTTCGATTTCATGCAGCCCGGCGACAAGATCGCCATCAAGCCCCACGCCTCCCCCGTGTTCCACGCCATCCAGTACCTCCTGGGTAATCTCGACCCCGAATACATGATGCGTCTGCGCGACCTCCACGGCCTGCAGGCCTATCCCAGCCGCACCAAGGATCCCGACGACGTGGACTACACCACAGGATCGGTAGGGTTGGGGGCAGTGGCCCCGAACTTCGATGCTTGGGTGGAAGGCTACATAGAGAGCCATTTCGGCACCGGCCGGCCGGCCAGCAACCGGTACATCAGCTTGGTGGGCGATGCGGAACTGGACGAAGGGTCGGTATGGGAAGCCATCGCCGAACCCAACTTCCACGGCCTCGACAACGTCATGTGGGTCGTGGACCTGAACCGCCAGAGTCTGGACCGCGTAATTCCAGGCATCCGAGTCGCCGTGTGGCGCCAGATGTTCGCCGCCAGCGGGTGGCGGGTGGTGGACGCGAAGTTCGGCAAGAAGCTGCAGGACGCCTTCGCCCAACCAAACGGCGACCTTCTGCAGGAAGCCATCGACGCCATGCCCAACCAGCTCTACCAGCGCCTTCTACGGGTCTCACCCGAATCGTTGCGGGAATGGCTCCCCACAGCCTGCTCCCGGCCAAGGGACTTGGAACGTTTCATCAGCCAGTGGGACGACCGTCAACTCCTGGACCTGATGATGAACCTGGGGGGACACGATTTCGACTCCCTGCGCGAGGCCTTCCAGGAAGCCGACGCCGGGCAGGGCCCATCGGTGGTCTTCGCTTACACCCTTAAGGGCTGGATGCTGCCCACGGTTGGCGACCCTCAGAACCACGCGGTGATCCTCTCCGCCGACCAGATTGAGGAACTTCGAGTGCAACTGGGCATAGAAGAGGACACCATCTGGGACCGGATCCCCCCAACAACCCCAGCGGGTCGGCTATGCGAGGCCGTGGGCCGCCAGTTGGTCAAGCCCCGACGGGCTGCAAGGGGCCAGGAAATCCAGATTCCGCCCACCCTGTCCCGCCCCCATCAGGGTCGCATGTCCACCCAACAGACCTTCGGACTGATTCTCACGGAAATCGGTCGCAGCATCCCCGAACTGGCGGAGCGCATCGTCACCGTCACCCCCGATGTCGCCAGTTCCACCAGCCTAGGCGGCTGGATCAACAAAGTGGGCGTTTGGGCCAAGACCGAGGGCCATCCCCTGCCGGAAGACATAGTCCGGGCCCTCCGCTGGGACGAATCGCCATCCGGGCAGCACCTCGAACTGGGTATATCAGAAAACAACCTATTTGTGGCCTTGGGGCAGCTGGGGTCGTCTTTCGAGGCCCATGGCGAGCTCCTGTTCCCCATCGGCACCCTCTACGACCCCTTTGTGCGCAGGGGTCTTGACGCCCTCTTCTACGGCGTCTACTCCGGCGGCAAGTTCATGTTCGTCGGCACGCCTTCGGGAGTGAGCCTCGGCCCGGAAGGAGGGATGCACCAGTCGGTGATGACCCCTTCCATCGGTGCCGAGTTGCCGGATACGGCCTTTTATGAACCCTGCTTCGGCCAGGAGTTGGAGTGGATTATGCTCCACGCCCTGGACCAGATACGCACGCGCACCGAGTCCGCCTACCTGCGCCTCACCACCACCAGGGTGGACCAAGGGCTGTTCTCAACTCCAGACACCGAAGCCGGGATCGAAGCCTTGCGGCGACAGGTGGTGGCTGGCTGCTACCGGCTCGTCGACCGCCGTGACGACCCGGATTACAGTCCCGGCAACGTGGTGAACATCTTCGCTTCAGGAGCGATGGTACCCATTGCCATGAAGGCCAGTGACGTTCTGCAGGAAGAGGGGGCCTTGGCCAACGTGTTCAACGTCACCGGCCCCGGCCCCCTCTACCACCGGTTCCAGAAATGCGCATCAGGCGATGGTGAGCACGCCGAGTTCCTCAGCGACCTGATCGACCCCCAAGAGCGGAGAGCCCCCATCGTTACCGTCGTCGACGGCCACCCCCGTTCACTGGCTTGGCTTGGCGGGGCATTGGGAGCCCCCTTGTACCCCCTGGGCGTAGCCGATTTCGGCCAGTCGGGCACCCAGTCGCAACTCTACCGCGAACATGGCATCGACCCCGAAGGCGTCGTGGCCACCTGCCATCGAGCCTTGGGAATTTAGCGAAACTCTGCGATTGTATGCTGCGGCACGCAGGGTGCCACTTGAACGACGGGAGGGACTTGTGTGGCCGGGTCGCTGGGTAACGCTACCTTGAGCAGGACCGCTCTTTGCCACCCAGGGTGCGGGAAGCAATCCGGATAGTCGAACGGATGGCTGGCTTCACGTGAGGACGCGAGCCACCGGCAATACAAGCATCCGAGAAAGCCGGGAAGGGTGACAATCGCGGGAAGCCTGGGGCAAGAACTGGACCTGAAGACTTGGTACAGTATCTTGGAGCAGGCGGGGCTGGACAGGAGGGATTACCAATGAGATACGTGGCACTAATTGGCAAGACCGGCAACGGCTATTCAGCACACCTGCCCGATCTGCCCGGCTGCACCGCCGCCGCCAACACCTTTGAGGAAACCGCAGCCCTCATACGCGAGGCGGCTATCTTCCATCTGGAAGGAATGGCCGAGGACGGCGAGTCCATCCCAGAACCCCTCTACGCCGCCATAGACATGGATGTGCCAGCCCTCGATGTGCCGCAGCAGGTCACCGTCTAGTCGCCGGGAATCATTCCACCGTGACCGTCTTGGCCAGGTTCCGGGGCTGGTCC
>JAAXIE010000317.1 GCA_012270525.1 Dehalococcoidia bacterium
ACCGGGTCGGCATGGATGTAGGGCAGCACGATGAACCCTTCCTTCACCAGCAACTGCGCCGCCTCCAGTGTCCCGATGGGGTCGGGAAGCAGGTAGGCGGGGTCGGGGATCACCTCCAGCTTCACCCAGTTGGTCTGGGACACCTGCCTTCCCAACCGGGCGACAAAGAGGGCTTCTTCAACGGTCTTGCAACCCGCGGTGTTGGGCAGGATGTTATAGCGCGTCCAGTCGATGTAATCGAGAATCGTCTTCTCCACCGGGTTATCCAGGTCAAGGCGCCGTATGGCCACCGTCACCATTTCGGTGCCCGAAGCATCGATGGCGTCCACCATCTCCTCCATGGTGCGATAGCGTCCCGTCCCCACGATGAGGCGGGACTTGAAGGTCTTGTCGGCAATGACCAGATCGTCGGGCATAGCTCCGCTCCTTGCGCCCCGCCTGCTCCGGCAAAAGAAAAGGCCGCCAGGGAGCCTGACGGCACACAGCCAACTCCCTCCGCCGGCATTACCCGGATCAGGTTCTAGCGGTCGCCCCGATCCGTCGGGGCCTCTCAGCCCGGCTCCACCAAGCTCCCGCTGGGGATCAATTGTTAAAGGGTCCGTTGGGCGCATATTAGCATCCCTCGTCGCGGGGGGTCAATTACTCCCAAAGGCTGCCCATTGACTCACGAAGGTGGAGAGTATCATGTGGCAGGGGAGCCATTGTCTTGCTCAGCGACACGTGATAACGTCGAGTATCATCCCAATGAATGAGGTCGTAGGTTTACATGGAAGACCGGGTACGTGAAATCTCCTCCGACGCAAGGGTGCTCTACTCCGATGGGTTGGAGATGCTGGAGATGGGCAAGATAAGAAATGCGGCGGAGAAGGCATGGGGCGCCACCAAGCGGGCTACCGATGCGCTAATACTGACCCGGACTGGTCGGGAACCCCGTTCTTCGGGGCAGACGGTGCGTGGCATACGCATGCTCGGCAGGGCTAGTCCCCAATTCCGGCAAATGGAACTCCGCTGCGTCCACCAAGCTCATGTCCTGCACGGGCTCTGTTTCTACGACGGGAATTGCGAGCCCGAGGATCTTACGGCGCGGGATATTAGGGACACGGTCCGGTATATCGAGGACGCCGAGAACCTGGCCCAGGACGAGCACTGACCCGCCCTACGGCTCCAGGTCCCTCACCTGTCGCATCAGGTTGGCCATCTCAATGGCAGACAGGGCGGCATCGTACCCGATGTTCCCCATCTTCCCCCCAGCCCGGTTGATGGCTTGGTCGATGTTCTCGGTGGTTAGAACCCCGAATATGATCGGCACCTGGGTCTCCAGTGAAGCCGAGGCCACACCCGATGCCGCTTGGCCGCTGACCAGATCGTAGTGAGTCGTTTCCCCCCGTATGACGGACCCCAAGCAGACGACCGCATCATAGCGACCGGACCCCGCCAGCGTTTTGGCCGTCAGGGGAAGCTCGAACGCACCGGGGACGCGGAGCACCACCGTATCCTCGTCCCGCACGCCATGGGTCGAGAGGCCGTCGCGCGCCCCTTCCAGCAGTAGATTGGTGATGAACTGGTTGAACCGGGCCGCGACCAAGGCGATACGCAAGCCTTGGCCCTGATGGTCACCTTCAAGCTCTCTCACCGGAAACTCCTGCTTTCAAATACCTGACTGCCGACAATACTTCCGCAACCAGGTCTTTCGACCGACGGCGGTACGCCACCACAAGGTCTCAGGACTTGGCCTCCTCCTCCCGTACACCCGCCTGCATCACCTTGTCGATGAAATCATCCTCGGCGACGGCCCCGTTGACGCGGATGACCTCGTTGATGACCGTCTGGGGCACCGACCTCACCCCGTACATCTGGCCCAGCGAGGGGAACTCACTGACCTCCACCACATCGGACCTGATGTTCCGGTTTTCCATGGCTATTGCGTGGGCCAGCCTGGCCACTTGGGGGCAGAACCCACAGTCCGGCGTCACAAACACCTGTATGTGGACCGGGTGGTTCACCCTCTTCAACTTCTTGCGGGAATCCATGCTCAGGGGGCTGACCCCTCTGGAGAGGGTCTTGATCCCCTCGATGATGGTCGGGAACTCGTGACCCATTGGTATGCCGTAGAACTTCAACCG
Organism: Dehalococcoidia bacterium; assembly: GCA_012270525.1. Next base: position 2,124 of record JAAXIE010000317.1, read on the forward strand.
CGACCCCCTGGTGTCGTCGCCCAGCACTATGGCCGGGATCCGCTCTATCCCAGCTTCCCGTGTCTCCTCCGACTGGGCATAGATGTCTATGATTTCGAGTTCCACCTTGGGGGAGAGGGAGGCCAACTCTTCCATCAACTGCTGCGTCTCTCCGCAGTAGCGGCACTCGCGCCCCGGAATAGTAAGGGCGCTTGCGCGCTGGGTATAGAGCTTCAGCGACACCTTGTTCTTCAAGTCGGTGCGGAACGCCCGCTTGAGGTCGTTTTTCTCCCGGTCAGGGATGAGAGTCATGGCTCCTCCGGCTGGGGCTTCAATATGGCTGGCAGTTTAGCACTCGCCCGCTTTCTCAATCTACACCGTCCCGGCTGCGCGCTACGGCGCAGGGCCGAGCCGTTGCCGGATGTGCCACACCCGTTGCACCAGGGTAGGGGCCGAAACGGCAGCGATGACCACCATCGCGATTTCGGGATAACCCACGGCGACGCAGACCCCCAGTATCACCACCCGTTCCGGCCGGGTCATGAGCCCAGCCCGGGTCTCGATGCCCAAACCCTCCCCGCGAGCACGGGCATAACTCACCGCTTGGGAGAAGATCAGGGCAAGCAGCAACAGCACCGTGAAGAGCATCAGACGGTCCAACGATGCCCCGAAGAGGGTCCATTGCTCCCCATCCAACTCGCGGACGGCGTAGATCGCCAGACCAAGGAACAGGGCTGCTTCTCCCAGCCGGTCCAGCACCGAGTCCAGCAGGGCTCCAAAGGGAGTGGCCCGACCTGTATGGCGGGCCAGTGCCCCATCGAACAGGTCGAGTACGCTTCCCAGCAGGAAGACCAGTCCACCCGCCAGGAGATAGCCAGCGGCTGCAAGTCCGGCACCCGCACAAGCCACGCCGAATCCCATGAACGTTATGGCGTTGGGAGTGAACCCCAAGCGGTCCAGAACCCGGGCACCCGGCATTTCGACGTACCGAAGAAGAGCACCCCGCAATTGCTCCCGGCTAGGCAGGGCCATTTCCCCCACTCGTGGGGCGAGACTCTGCCAAGTCGCACCTCTTTGCCAGCAGCGACTGGTAGTAGTCCATCACGTCCTTGGCCACCACATCCCAGCTGTACCTCTGCACGTCAGCTCGCCCATTGGATGCAAGCCGCTCCCGCAGGTGGGGGTCTTCTATCAACTCCCTGATGGCCCCGGCCAGGGCGTCAGAGTCCTTGGCGGGAACCATCAAACCCTGGTAGCGGTCGGTCACGACGGCGGAGTAGCCCCGGTTGCGGGCGGCAACGATGGGCCTGCCCGAAGCCATGGCCTCCAGCAGCACAATGCCGAAGCTCTCCTGGCCGGTGGCTGGGGCGCAGAACACATGGCAACTGGCGTAGTAGCGCGGTATGTCGGGAGCAGCGACGCTGCCGGTGAATATCACGTCCTGCAGGTTTCGCTCGCTCATCACCCGCCAGCAATCGGCATCCAGATTGCCCGGACCCACCACGATCAGGCGCAGTTGGGGATATTCCCATTTCAACTGGCCGAAAGCTTCGAGGAGATACCGCAGCCCCTTTCGCGCTTCCAAGCGTCCCACGAACAGCAGGTTGAACTTGCCATCATCCAGGTGGGGGAAGGGCTCGGCATCAGCGAACCGCTCCAGTTCGATACCGTTGGGTATGATGCGGAAGTCCTCGTCGAAATAGGTGCTGGCATTCTCGTAAGCCCCCGGCGAGACAGCGATCCGTCCGTGGAGCCGATCGAACCAGTGGCGCAGTATCCGATGGGTCAGCCGGTAGCGCCGGGCACTGCTGTAGCAGGCGTGGAAGGTCCCGACGTTGGTTGCTTCGGAGTATTGCACTGCATAGAGGGGCAGAACCGGAGCCAGCGGTTCGTGGGTGTGCACGATGTCGAACCGTTCCTGGGCCAGAACATCCCGCACCTGCCGGTAGGAACCAACGGACAGCGAGATACGCGCCAGCGAACCGCCGTAGGGGACCGGCACGGAGCGTCCTATGGGAATGTAGTCGCCGTCGCTGGCCTGCTCGCGCCCAGGCGTGTAGGGGGCCAGAATCTTGACCTCGTGCCCCATGAGGGTGAACCGTTGCGAAAGCTGGGAGATATGGGCCAGCACGCCACCGGGCCAGGTGAAGTCGTAGGGACAGACCAGCCCGATTTTCATCAGAGTGTCTCCGCGATGGCAGCGTCAGGAGGCTGACCACCGTTGAGGGCTGGGTACGCAGGCCCTGTCAAGACCACCTAGGCGTGGTCGTCGGGCGAGTCCTCGCCGTCGATGAAGTCCTGTACCATCTGACGGGCCACGTCATCGGTGTACTGGATGGGGGGCGACTTCATGAAATAGGCACTGGGACCCTTCAGCGGCCCGCTGATGCCCCTGTCCAAGGCCATCTTGCAAGCACGAATAGCGTCGACCACAACTCCCGCCGAGTTCGGGCTATCCCACACTTCCAGCTTCAACTCCAGGTTGATGGGAGCGTCGCCGAAAACCCGGCCTTCCATGCGTATGTAGCACCACTTGCGGTCGTCCAGCCATGGAACGTAGTCGCTGGGCCCGATATGGATATTCTCCGCGGGAAGCTCCACTTCCAACTGGGAGTTCACCGAACCCGTCTTCGATATCTTCTTCGATACCAGTCTCTCGCGTTCCAGCATGTTGAGGAAATCGGTGTTGCCCCCGAAATTGAGCTGGTAGGTGCGGTCCAGCTTCACTCCCCGGTCTTCGAAGAGCCTTGTCAGGACGCGGTGAGTGATGGTTGCCCCAACCTGCGACTTGATGTCATCGCCGATGATGGGCAGGCCGCTTTGCTGGAACCGCTGCCCCCAGTACTGCTCACGGGCGATGAAGACGGGTATGCAGTTGACGAACGCGCACCCCGCCGACAGCACCTGCTCCACGTACCACTTGGTGGCCTCCTCGCTGCCCACCGGCAGGTAGTTGATCACCACGTCGCACTCCCGCTCCCGCAGGATGCCCGCTATGTCGGCAGTCGAGCCCGGTGCCTTCTGCACCACGTCGTTCAGGTACTTGCCGATGCCGTCGTGGGTCATGCCCCGCGAGACGGGCACTCCCATGAAGGGCACCTCGCCGATCTTGACCGTGTTGTTGGGCTCCATGAAGATCGCTTCCGACAGGTCCCTGCCAACCTTGTTGACGTCCACGTCGAAAGCGGCCACGAACTCGATGTCGCCCACCTGGTACTCGCCGAAGTTGGGGTGCATCAGACCGGGGACCGTGCCGTCCTCCGGCACCTCTCTGTACCTCGATATACCCTGCACCAGCGAGGATGCGCAATTGCCCACCCCGATGATTGCAGCCCTGATCTTGCCCAAGTCCTCGCTCCTTTCAGGAGACGTCCTCTGACCCGCGGGAGTATCAACGGATTCTAGCAATTCGGCACTATAGCATCAATAACGTCCTGCTCGGGCTAGTTGGCACCACGTTGGGGGTGCCATGACCGAGGGGACTTGCGGAGCGTCGGTTTATCAGTGGAAGCGGCACGGGGCGTATCTGGAACTCATTTTTTCCTAGCTGGGGTGCGCTGCGTTTGTCGCACTCCTTGGGACTCCCAGCTTTGGGTCTGTAGCTGGAAAACCTGTCGCGGTGTGTCGCACCGCACCTGGGGCGCTCCCAGGAAGGACAGAAGAAGGGGTGGAGCAGGGCTCAGGGTTGGCATGGTGCGCTCGTTTGTCCTTCCAAGTAAATGGCAGGGCTGGGCAAATGGCAGGGCTGGAGAACCCCTTGTGGGGGTCGGGGCTCAGCCCGTGTTCACGCTAGCAGGAGAGGGGGCGGGAGGCAATGGCCATTTGTCATAGCCTTGGCCCGGCTTCCGGTGGCAGGGGGGCTA
>JAAXIE010000235.1 GCA_012270525.1 Dehalococcoidia bacterium
TGTCGATGCCGAGGATGCGGGCGTGGGCGTGGGGGCTGCGAAGGAAGGCTGCATAGAGGACCCCGGTGGGCAGCATGTCGTCCACGTAGGAGCCCTTGCCCTGGACCAAGCGAGGGTCTTCGAATCTTCGCATACTGGTGCCGGCGTAGGTGGTCATGTCGCTCCCCTATTGGTGAGAGTGGTCTATGCCGAACGGAGGTTATCGGGATTATACGCCCCAGATGTGGCACAAGGACGTGGCTCAGGCCTGACGGGATGTACTGGCGGATCGTACCCGGTCCGTTGCGAGGCTGGTGTTGCCATCGTTGTCGGTGCCGGAAGTCCTGGATGTCCTGATGGAGCGCACCCGGTCAGTGGCCAGGGTCATGCAGATGGCGAAGGCGATGACCAAGGCTCCCGCGGAGGCGACTGCGACGCGCGGATCGGTGAGGTGGCTCAACTGGGAGAGGGGGATGGTGCCGAGGGGTATGGAGCCGTAGCAGATGGTGTATATGCCCATGACCCGACCTCGCAGTACGTCGGGCACCTGCATCTGCAGGGTGGTCATTACGCCGGTGAGGTAGAGGGAGTTGCACACGCCGGCTCCGAGGACCATGGCCAACGAGAGCGGGTACCAGGGCGAAATGGCGAACAGCATGATGAAGGCACCGAAGCCGATGGCCCCGCCGATGATGATGAAGCCTCGGCGTTCCACCCGGGCCAGGGCCATGGATACTAGGAGGCCGACGATGGAGCCGAGGCCGGCGAACATGAGAAGGGTGCCAATGACTTCCTGTCCGCCGTCGAACTCTTCCTTGGCAAAGGCGGGCATGAACATGAGGTAGGACATGCCGAACACAGCGGTGAAGACGCTGAAGCTGATGAGGAAGAGGAAGATACGGTGCTCGACGATGAACTGGACTCCGGTGATCATCTCCTGGAGGACGCTGCGGCTGGCGCGTTCGGCGGGCGAGAGGGTGAGGGTCTGGCACATGATGGCCATGAGCATGAAACCGCCTGCGGCCATGAAGACGACCGGGGCGACGCCAGCGGTGCCGATGCCCGCCTTGGCCGCGATGTAGCCTGCTGCAAAGGGGGCGATGGAGCGGGTGGTGGGCCAGACGATGGAGTTCAGGGGGACGACCAAGGGCATGTCGCGACGCTCGATGAGCCTGGCGTAGAGGGAGGCGCGGGCTGCTTCGCCGAAAGCTTGGCCCGTGCCGAACAGGCCCCCGGCAAGAATCACGTGCCATGGTTCCACTATTTCGGCGAAGGTCAGGACTCCCAGGCCGGCTACCATGAGGGCGGTGATCCCTTCGACGACACCCATCAGCCGTCGGGGGTCGAGCTTGTCGGCGAAGACTCCACCGAGAAGGTTGAGGGTTATGGTGGGCACGGCAAGGGCGACTGCCATGTAGCCGAGGTAGCGCTCGTCGCCGGTGATGTCGTATATGAGCACGCCCAGGCTGAAGTCGACTATCATGCGGTAGCCGAATACCGAAGCGATGAGCCCGATGTAGTAGCGCCGGAAGCTGGGATACCTGGTGAAAACGGACAGGATGGCGGGTCTGCGGGTGGCGGGGCGAAAAGCGGTCTGTGTCACCTGTTGTACGAGCCTCGTTCCAGATTGCGCCGGGCCCTCTCCGTATCGGTTGCCAGACGAGGCGCGTATTTTCGGCAGTTGCTAGACGATGGGTGCGGAGCGTTCGCGGAAATTGGTCTCCTCAAGATGGCCATAGCATACCACGATGGTCGGGCATAGGCACAAGGTGATGTTGGCACGGTGTGGCATGTGGATGGGGCCATGCGGAGCTTCGTGATTCGCAGGACTGGATAGGGGATCGGTCAGGGGCCTGGGTTCCCGCCTCCGAGGGTTTTCTAGGGTTCGGGGGCGGGATGGACTTCTTCCTCGACCTGCATGGGGGCTGGGCCGATGAAGAGTTCCCAGGGGCGGTGGGACTCGACGAAGATCTTGGCGTCTTCCATGGTATCGATGCCCCGCTGGGCCCGGCTGGGGTCGTAGGTGTTGGTGGTGGCGAAGGCATCGAAGCCGCGCTTGGTGGAACGGACGGCACCCATCTCATGGCGGTTGCCCTCGTCATCTTCGAGGACCAGTTGCTGGCCGGCTTTGCGCTCCATCCAGTACAGCTTCAAGGCTCCTCCTAACTCGACACCCAGCTCGATGGGCTGCTACTTGAAACTGGGGACTACTTTCTCGGCGAGAAGTTTCATGGAGTTGGCGACCAACTCGGGGGGTATCTGGCCACCGGGGTTGAAATCGAGGGAAAAGCCTGTGGCACCCAGTTCTTCCTGGTACATCTGGAGGCGTTCCACGACCTCTTCGGGGGTACCGTAGGCGGTACGGGTGACCACCTGTTCGTAGGGGACTTCGGAGAGGGCCTTGAGCCGCTCGTAGGCCTCCTGGTCGGCGGCCTCATTCAGGGTCTCGGCGACTAGGCGACGGCCGCGCATGGTGCTCTCCCGGGGTTCTTCGAAGGCGCGTTCGGAGGTCTCGGCGACGTATGCGGGTATCTGCACAATTACGTCGTTGGGGCCTTCGAAACCGGCGGCGTGCCTTGTCTCCTGGTATTCGCCGAGGAGATCCTGGAGTTCGGATATGCTCATCTGGTGGCGGATGAAGATGGGATAGCCGCTGCTGCCGATCATGCGGAAGGTGTCGCGGCTCTCGACGGCGACGCGAATGGGCGGGTGGGGTTTCTGGTAGGGCTTGGGGACGACGTCGACGTCGTGGAAGCTGAAGAATTCTCCATCGAAGGAGAAGGGTCCTTCGCCCCATGCGCGCAGGATGATTTCGAGGGACTCGAAGTAGCGGCTGCGGCTCTCGCCGTAGTCGACGTTATAGCCTTGGTAGGACTCGAGGAAGGAGCTGCGCCCCACACCGAAGATGAGCCTCCCCTCGCTCATGTGGTCGATCATGGCGGCCTCTTCGGCGACGCGCACCGGGTTGGCCAAGGGGAGGACCTGCACGGCGATGCCCACGTTGATGCGGCTGGTGCGCCCGGAGACTGCTCCGGCGACGACCAAGGGGGAGGCGAGGACGGCGCGCTTTGGTCGGAAGTGGGTCTCGCCGAGCCAGACGGAGTCGAGGCCCACTTCCTCGGCCAGTTCGATGAGTTTCATCCACTCGCGAAAGGTCTCGATGTGAGGGGTGTCCTCACGCACCATGTACATGGTGAACATGCCGAAATCCATGGCTACCTCTCGTGGCCCGACTGGGCGTCACTGTAGCACACATGACGGGACGGCGTCATGGGTCTGCGGATGGCGGTGGCAGGGGCGGGGACTCCACCCACTTGCTGACCCTATCGGCAATTTCTGAGAGGGTGATGCCTGGGGGCTGGGGTTGGCCGGACTTGCCGGGGCGAGAGGCTTCGGGCTTGCCGAAGACTTGGGGCCTGTAGCTCTTGAGGAGGAACATGAGGAGGCGGTCATTGCCCTCGACGGCGCGGATGCAAGCTTCGATTTCGAGGCCGTCGACGAGCTTATCGCGGGCGACGCGCCAGGCTTCGGCGAAGACGGGGTCGGTGTCGCGCCAGCGGTAGAGAGTGCCACGATTGACGCCGGCCGCTTTTGCGGCATCGGTGACCGATGCGCCAAGCTGGTGGGCGACGAGGAACCTTTCCTTCGCGTTCATTGCGCGGCGACGGAGGTATCTGCGGGAGGTTTTTCTCTTTCTGTTATGTGACTCGTTTGCCGCGTTGCAGCTTGGGTTATGGTTGTCGTTCACGAGCGGACCGCCGCATTGTGGATTGGAAGGGTGTGGGAGCGGGTATCTGGAATTGGCGGCAAGACTGCCGCGCAAGGGAAATCGCAGCGGAGGAAGCGGCTGGCGGACTTGCGGGTCGGGTTGGTGGTGCGACGGTAGCGATGATGGGCGACGTGGCGGGTGGTGGTATTGTTGGGATGTGTCGGGGTAAGGGGAGCTTCGCATAGGTGCGTGCTCATGAGTTTCCCTCCCAAGAGAAGTTGTTCTGCGAAAGCAGAAGCCGGGGCTGACTGCAGAGGTCAGTCCCCGGCATGAGATCAGGTTAGGGGAATTGGATGGGCGGGGCAATGGGCGGATGTCATGGACAAGGGTGGGACGGGGAGGGTTGGGCTGGGTTGTGGAGAGGGACCGACGGTCCTCGACCGTCGAACGGCAGGCTTCGGGGATGTGGATGATAGAATGGTGTGTGAGCCACAGATGCGGAGCGGTTGCAGGTGCAACGGATGCCCAACACGGAGGAGGGGTGCCCTAATGGCGACCCCACAACATCAGGGGGGGTTGCCGGACGCCATCACTGCTGGGGGCAAGACACGCCGGGTGTCTCGCTATCTCAGGGATGATGCAAGCCGTCGACCAGGGCGCCAAATGGTCACAGCGAGGCGAATAGAGCAGGTGTTAGACAACTGGCTGTTCCGGGGCGTCACAACATCGAGGGATGAACACGGTAACACTCATTGGGGGGAAGTGAGTTACAGGGGGAAATCTCGATTGATGAAAATCGTAATCTCTATGGATGATACCACGATAGTGAATGCTTATCTTGACCGTAAGGCGACGAAGGCTTGGCAGAACAACAATCGCGGATATTTCCAAAGGCGTTGCGAACATGGGACCCTTGAGGAGCGAAGATGAGCCTGCGAACGAGGTACACAGAGGAAGACGATATCGTTTCCTTGTCAACGGCTGAAAATGGAGGAGACAGCTATGATGTTGAAAGCGACTGCTGGACCATCGTAGACGTACCTTTTGACGATGGATACAGACCGGTCGCCTTGGAACTCATGTTTGTCAGCAGGCTGATACCGCTAACAACGAACAGCGGCTATTCCTCCGACACTGACACCTTGATCATTGGCATGGGTGCAGACACTGCCGGACGGACGGAAGAGAACGGCGATTTGACCGCTTACTGGTGTCGAGATGGCGACGACCCGGAAGACTGGAGTCTAGTGGCCGTCTCGCTTCGGAATGCGTCGAAGTACCTGGCTCCAGTGGTTGCCAAACCCGCTGGCTAGGCATCCGTGGATGTGCGGGTTCTCCTCCGATAGAGATGGGTGTTGGGGGCGCCACTGATTGAGGTGGACCGACAGGGTAATGGTCGGCTGGGGCATGGTTGCCCGTCTTCGTGGACATGAAGGGAACCAGGAACCGGCTCGAGGGAGTACCAGCTTCGGGCGTGGACATGCACTAGACGGGTGGCGTTGATTCTCGCCTCGTGGGGGGGACTGCGAGGACGGCGGCCACTGCTGAGAGGGCGGGGAAGGCGAGTAGGAGGAAGAAGGTGCTGTTGTAGCTGCCTGCGAGGTCGAGGAGCAGGCTGAAGGGGAGGGGGCCAAGGGCGGCGAAGGCGACCATGCCCACCTGGCTGGCACCGCGGATGGAGCCCAGGTGTCCACGTCCGAAGTAGTTGGCCCAGATGACGGCCGAGGTGGTCATGCTGGCACCGCCGCCAGTGCCGAGGACGGCCCCGTAGAGGAAGGCCTGCCAGGTGCCGGAAATGGTGAGGGCCAGCACCAGGGACAGGGCGAGGAATCCCTGGCTGGCTGCCATGATGTAGCGGTTGGGCATCATGTCGCTGAGGAAGCCAGCGATGAGGGATCCAACCAGCACGGACGGGGCGATTATGCTGAGCACGGCGGCGGCGGTGCCTGCTTCCACGCCACGGCTGCCCATGAGGGATATGTGGTGGAACATCAGGGCGGTGCTGATGATGGAGGGGGAGGACATGGCAGCCAGGATGAGCCAGAAAGTACGCGTGCGCAGGGCTTCGCCCAGTCGCCAACTGATTTCGGGCGAGCAGGGTGTCTCGGCGTCGACCTGGGTTGACTGGGGACGGCTGGCACCGTCGGGCAGCAGGCCGACGGATTCGGGGGAGCGCCGGACTAGGATCAGGGAGGGGAGAAGGAGCAGGGCGCACACGAGTATGCTGAGGACTATCCAGGCGTCGCGCCAGCCGAAACCGGACACGAGCCAGTGGATAAGGGGCGGGAAGGATGCGGTGCTGGCCCCCATTCCAAGGGTGGTGAGGGCTGTGGCACGGCCGCGAAGGCGCACGAACCAGATGGCGACGAGGGTGGTGGGGATGAGGGTGAGGGATCCCTGACCGAGGGTGCGTATTCCAGCGAAGCCAAGGTAGAGGTGGACGGGGTGGGAGACGAGGCTCATGGCGGCGACCACCATGCCGAAAAGGACGACGACTATCACCAGCAAGACGCGGGCACCGTAACGGTCGAGGAGGCGTCCCACCAGCACCATCACGAGGGCGGCGGTCAGGGAGCCACCGGTGTAGAGACCGGACACGGTGGTGCGGGACCAGCCCAGGTCGGCGATTATGGGGTCGACAAAGATGGAGACGCTGTAGGTCTGACCGGGGCCAGAGCAGAATATGGCGAGACCAGCGACGGCGAGGACGACCCAGCCGTAGAAGAAGGGGAGCCG
>JAAXIE010000059.1 GCA_012270525.1 Dehalococcoidia bacterium
GTCCAACTCCAGCTCGCTGTAGGGAGTCATGGCCTCGACCAGGGCATCTTCCGCAGTCGAAACATCCACCTTGGCCTTCGCCAAGGCCTCCACCAGACCCGCCACCGTGTCGTCGTCCAGATGCGCCAGCACCTGCCCCGCCGTCACTGGTTGCCCCTCCGATACCGCCAGTTCGCCCAGCGTGCCCTGCGTCTCGAAACCCACCGTCTCGGTGTTCGGGAAAATCAGACTCCCATTGATCGAAATCGAAATCACCAGGTCGTCCCGCTGCACCGGGATCAGTTGCTGGTCCTCTGCCAAGGCCCCATCATCCGATTGCGCCACCAGCAGGTAGCCCCCGTAGGTCCCTCCCGCCGCTCCCCCAAAAAGAACCAATAAGACCAGCCATTGCCACAGCCTGACTGTCTTCAGCGCACCCACTACCCGGCTCATCACGCCCTCTCCGATCTTTCTTCCTCTGCAGACGGCCCAGCCAACCCAATTGTTCCCAATAATCCAGCTTCCGAACAGGGTCCCCCAGCCAGCTTAACTCCATTCTAGTACGGGCCTTATGAAATTCTTGTGAAGTGCAACCCGTCTCCCCGTCTCCCAGAGGCTTGACGTGTCCCACATCGAACAATACCTTGAGCCCAACCTGCAAGAATGGAGCGTCAGCCCGCCAAGCGATCGGGCTGCGTACGACGACATGCGACTTGAGAACAAAGTGGCCCTGATCACCGGGGGTGGCTCCGGCATCGGACGCGCCTCGGCCGAGACCTTCGCCCGCGAGGGCGCCAAAATCATGGTATCCGACCTGGACGAGACCACCGCAGCCGAGACCCAAGCCCATATCAAGGCAGCGGGTGGCGATGCATCCACCATCACCGGCGACGTTTCCCTCTCAGCCGACGCCGGACGGATGGTCCAGGCCACCATCGACGCCTACGGTCGCGTCGATGTCCTCGTCAACAGCGCAGGCATCACCGGCCGCAACGCCATGTATCCCGGGGCCTCTCCCGAGGAGATATGGGACAGGGTCATCGAGGTCAACCTCAAGGGCACCTACCTGATGTGCTGGCACGCCGTCCCTCCGATGGAACGGACCGGCGGCGGCTCCATCGTGAACCTCGCCTCCATCATGGGCTTGGTGGGATACAGCGCCGGACTCGGTGGCGGCTTCAACCCCTACGTCCCCTCCAAGGGAGGCGTGCTCCAACTGACCAAGAACCTCGCCATCGACTACGCCAAGAAGGGCATCCGGGTGAACTGCATCTGCCCCGGCTACATCGCCACCAACCTCACCCGGTCCCTCATCGAGCAGGACCCTGAAGCTCTCGGCAAGCTCGAAGCCCTCCACCCCATGGGCCGCCTCGGCACCGCCGACGAAATCGCCACCGCCGCCCTCTTCCTCGCCTCCGACGAGTCTTCCTTCGTCACCGGCACCCCCCTGATAGTCGACGGAGGCTACACCGCCCAATAACCCCATCCGGGCCTAATCGTAGTACCGCACCTCGAAGGTCGTGCACCCATCCGGGGAAGAATAGGGCCCGTGCGGCATGCCCGGAGGCCGGCAGGCATACATCCCCGCCGTGAATGTCTGGTTCAGGTTCTTGTCGTGCAGGCCTCCCTCCAGCACGTACACCTCTTCCCAGAAATCGTGGGAGATCACCTCGTCCGTCTCCGTGCCTGGCTCGAAATGCAGCAGCCTGCTGCCCACGCCCTTCACCGGGTCGAAATTCAGGATCTTCTCCGTAACCCCCTCCGCCGCCGCCCCCGACCCGCTTGGCGGAGCAGTCCACGGCACGCCGTCTATCGCATGAAACTCCTGCTCTTCCTTTGCCACCTGTTACCTCCTGGTCACTCCTCGACGGGTAGAGCCGCTGGTCGCCAACGTTGACACTGATTGGCCCGCCCCTAAAATAGCCCTGCAATAGACAGACCCGCGTAGCAAGTCTGTCGTCGGCCTACCTGAAGGTTACCACTGCTCCCGCTACCGGCCAAGGACTGCTCTCGGCCCGAGGGACTTCTCCGCCGGATGACGGGACGCCCGGAGGAACAATGCAGGTATTCGTGTTCGATCACGTCAGCTACCCCATCCAGTTGCACGACGTTGTGGAAGGTGACCAGTTGCCCTACCCCCTCCCCAAGCGTCACTTCCAGCCCCAAGCAGCCGTCAGCAACTACCGCGAACACCTCGAAGCCTGGTCCCTCATGGACGAACTCGGCTTCGACGGCGTCTCCTTCAACGAGCACCACGCCTCCCCCTACGGTCTGATGAACTCCCCCAACCTTATGGCCGCTGCCGCCTCCCAGTGCACCAGCCGGATGAAGCTCCTCATCTACGGCAACGTCCTCCCCATCCAGGACCCCCTGCGCCTCGCCGAAGAAATCTCCATGGTCGACTGCCTCACCAACGGCCGTCTCATCGCTGGCATCGTTCGCGGCATCCCCCGCGAGTACCTCGTTTACAACGTCGACATGGGCGAATCCCGCGCCCGCTTCGAGGAGTCCTTCGAGGTCATGAAGCACGCCTGGCAGGATGAGGTCTTCTCATACGAGGGCCAATTCTGGTCCTACAACGACGTCGCCATCTGGCCCCGTCCCGTGCAGCAACCTCGCCCTCCCGTATGGATGCCCGTCAGCGTCAGCAAGTCTTCCATCGAATGGGCTGGCCGGGAAAACATCCCCATCACCCCCGGCGAGGGCTCCGTCCGCAGCGTCACCGAGGACATCATCCGCCACTACGCCGAGTCCCTCGACCGCCACGGCCACGCCATCACTCCCGACCACCTCATAATGCGTGTCCACTGCTACGTGGCCGACAGCCGCCAGCAGGCCTTGGAAGAAGCCGGCCCCTACGCCCTCTACTACTGGCGCACCCTGTTCGGCCACGGCAGCGACCTCAGCTTCAACGAGGCCCGCCG
>JAAXIE010000112.1 GCA_012270525.1 Dehalococcoidia bacterium
CCCCACCGCCCAAGCCCACAATCCCGCGGTGCGACAGTGAGCGGCAAGCAGAGCAGAAAGAGCCCTGCGGCCAACGCGGCGCGCTCCAGAAAGGAAAAAATGAGTTCCAGCTACGACAGGAGCCGCATCGAAGAGGCCAAGCGCAAGTTCATCGCAGCCCACGAGTTCGGCGCATCCGTCGCCGATGCTGCCCGCTGGGCTGGCGTCCACCGCGGCACCGTCTATCGCTGGCGCGACCAGGACCCCGATTTCGCCGAGTCCTGGCGCCACGCCCGTAACAACCTCGTCGAAGGTCTGGAGATGGAAGCCTTCCAGCGCGCCATCGAGGGCAACGACCGTCTCCTCATATTCCTCCTCAAGTCCTACATGCCCGAAATCTATAACCCGTCCAAGTCCGACAAGTCGGGCAAGCCCGGCACGGCCCAGGGCATCACCCTCAGCGAGATCGCCGAGAGGGTGCGCCAATGGCTATGAACCCCGCCGACCCCAACTCCGCCCTCTTGCAACTCCCCAAGGAAGCCTTCGTACTCGAGGTCTTCCGTCGTTACCCCGTCCAGTTTGCCCGCGAGTTCCTCGGCGTCGACCTCTGGAGCAAGCAGGAAGAGGTCCTCTGCGCCCTGCGCGATCACCGTCGCGTCGCCGTCAAGGCTGGCAACGGCCTGGGCAAGGGGTTCACCGCTGCCGTCGCTGTCCTCTGGTTCCTCTGTTCCCACCAACCCGCCACCGTCCTCACCACTGCCCCCACCGCCCGCCAGGTGCGCCACGTGCTCTGGCGCGAGTTGCGCCGGCTCTACCGCGCCTCCGCCTGCCCCGTCGGTGGCAGGATCCTCGACACCCGCCTCGAACTCGCCTCGGACCGTTTCGCCCTCGGCCTCTCCACCGACGACGTCGACCAGTTCCAGGGCTTTCACTCCCCCAACATGTTCATCGTCGTCGATGAGGCCGAGGGCGTGGAAGAGACCATCTACGAGGCCATCGATGCCGTCATGACCGCGGATACCAGCAGGCTGCTGCTCATCGGCAACCCCACCAGCATGACCGGTACCTTCCGCCGTGCCTTTCACGAAGACCGGCTCCTCTACCACAACATCACCATCTCTGCCCTCGATTCCCCCAACGTCCGGGAGCAGCGCATCGTCGTGCCCGGCCTCACCACCCACGAGTGGGTCGCCGAGCGAGTGCTCGTCTGGGGCCAGGATAGCCCCATGTATCGCGCCCGCGTCCTCGGCGACTTCTCCGACCGCGACGAGAACACCCTCATCAGTCTCACCCGCATCGAGGAAGCCATCGCCCGCCGTTCCGCTGGCCCACTGCCCAACCCCACCCACGGCACCCCCGCCATCCTCTCTGTCGATGTCGCCCGTTTCGGCTCCGATCAGAGCGTGCTGCTGCTGGCCAACCCCACAGCCGTTCTCCGGTTGGAAGCCCATCACGGGTTGGACACCATGCAGTTGGCAGGGCGGGTCGTCGACGCGCATCGCCGTTGGTCTCCCCACAGGATCGTCGTGGACGAAGTCGGCGTGGGAGCAGGCGTGGTCGACCGCCTCAAGGAGATCGACCTCCCAGTCACCGGCATCAACGTGGGCCGCCCCGCACGCCAACGCGCCCTCTTCGCCAACCTGCGGGCCGAGGGCTACTGGCGTCTCCACGAACTCTTCGCCCAGGCCCAGATCACCATTCCCGACGACGCCGAGTTGGCTGGCCAACTCTCGTCCTTGCGCTACCTGTACAACAGTCGTGGCCAACTCATCATCGAGAGCAAGGACGACGCCCGTGCCAGGGGTATCCCCTCGCCCGACAAGGCCGACGCCATGATGCTCGCCTTCCTTGGACACAATCCTACCGTGAGGTTACGAACATGAAAGCTCAACAACATCACAGCCACGCCCCTCATACGAGAGAGACCAGCCCCACGAGTGCTCTTGCACCCTTCAGGGCAAAGGTCGGCATGGCGATGGACCTCATCGCCTCTCGCCTCGTCCGGCCCCCCAGTCCCCTTGCCCTCGCCCGCAAGGCCGGAACGCCCATGGCTCCCCCACCCTCTCCCAATGACATCGTGCAACGCGCCAACCGCGCCGTGGCTACCGACTACGACCGCCTCCACGAGGCCCACGGCGCAGGCGGCGACTGGGCCAAGCCAGCCTACGGCGACTACTATGCCGTCTCCGTATCCGTCTATTCCGCCATCAAATTGCGTGCCGACGCCATGGCCCGCGCTCCCCTGGTCGTATTGCGACCCTCCCCCGACACCACCCCTGGAATCAACCCAGGTGCGGGCAGTGCTCGGGTGCCGGTCGGGCCGGACCACCCCGCTCAACGCCTCCTCGACCGCGTCAATCAGTGGCACACCCGTGGCGACCTGTGGCGCGCCACCGAAATCAACCTCTGCCTCTGGGGCTCCTCATTCTGGGCCTTGGAACCCGACGATGCAGGACGGCCCGAAATCTGGCCTCTCCGCAGCGACCGGATGCGCGTCCTGCCCGACAGGCGCCGACACATCAGCGGGTTCGTCTACATGGGAGTCAACGGCCCCGTGGCCTACACCCCGGCAGAAATCATATGGATGCGCTACTTCAACCCGCTGGAACCCTACGCCGGCCTCTCCCCTCTGGCTCCCGTCCGCCTCTCGGTGGATGCCGGGCTGGACGCCCTGCGGTTCAACCGCAGCTTCTTCAGGAACTCAGCCCAGCCCGACGTGGTCTTCACCACCGAGGAGACCATGACCGATGCCGAGGTCGAGGACTTCTACCACCGTTGGGAAGAACGCTACCAGGGGCCCGCCAAGGCCCACCGCCCCGCCATCGCTTCCTTCATCAAGGACATCAAGACCCTCGGATTCACCCACCGCGAGATGGAGTTCCTCCAGGGTCTGCGCTGGAGCCTTGAAGAAGTCAGCCGCACCTATGGCGTCCCTCTGCCCCTGCTCTCCGACTACCAGCAAGCCACCTTCGCGAACATCACCACCGCCGAGAAGCTGTTCTGGCGCAACACCATCGTCCCCGAAATGCGCTTCCTCGAAGAGCACCTGAACAGCGAACTCCTGCCCCGCCTCGGCTACTCCGGCCTAACCGCCGAGTTCGACCTATCGGCCATCGAGGCCATGAACGAAGACGAGACCGAACGCGTCGACCGCGAGACCAGGCTCCTCGACCGTGGCGTCCTCACAATCAACGAAGTCCGCCGTACCCGCAACCTCCCAGAAGTCCCGTGGGGCAACGCCCCCTACCCCCGGCCAACACCACCACCTCCCTGATGGCCAATCCCCCGCATACCGGGGAAGGAAATGACGCAAAGACCCCCAATTGGGGGCAGGTCAGGAGGGGTAGCGGAGCTACCCCTCCCGGTGCTTCTCAACGACGGTCACTACCCGTGGATCGATCTCCTTCAGTGGCACGTTCGCATCGGAGTAGGCCACGGCCAGGTGCGCATCGCGGACGAGAAGCTCCCAGTCGGGCTCCATGCCATAGTCCCTCTTCAATTCATCGAAGAGCCCTTCAATCTGGTCCTTGCTGAACAACGTACCGCTCCTTCATCAATGGTTAGACGGGTAGCCCGACAGTCAGACCCTCTGCCCCAAAGCAACTACCCGTTCTGTCGTTCCCGGTGCACGTACGTGATCCCCTCCCAGCCCACATACCGGTCCCGCAGCCTCTCGAACGTCTGCAGCCTCTCCGGCTGGAACTCGGTGCGCTCCTCATTGTCATCCAGGTAGGGGTTGGGAAAGTACAGGCGCATCACCGTCTGCTCCTCCGCATCCGAGAACCGCACGTAGTAGAGAAAGGGGACGAACCCGTGGTCCTCCGCCTCCACAAACTGGACGGCCGTGACCCGCGACATGTTCATATGCACATGCCAGGCATCACCCCAGAAGGTCACGTACGAGTCGCTGAACTCCGGTGCTTTGGTGGCATCCAGGTGCATCTCGCCCACGGCCCCCCGGTCCCCCAGCACAATCAGCATCTGGTCGATACTGGTCAGGTCCCTTATCAACGGCCCCAAGTCCATAGCCGACCCCTTCCCCAAGACACCCCAATCATACCCGCCGACTCTAGGCTTGCAAAGTGAACCTTGCGAAAAGCGGGAACTTCGCAAAAAGAGTGACACCCGCCCTTGTGAGGTGCGGGTGTCACTACCAGGGTGGGACCCAAGTTGTACCGCTAGACGTTCTGGACCGCCCGTTCCAAGAAGGCGTTACGGGCCCTTAGGTACGCCCCGTTCCAAGCCTGAGCATCCTTACCGGTACGGTTTGGGTTGTGGAAGGTGGTAATTGACTCCCTGATTCCACTGATGAAGAGGTCTCCAGCTATACCTTCGCTGATGAGTTGCATTGGGTCCACTCCATAGCCCCAAACCCAATTGTTGTCCTGTTCGACGAGCATGGCCCGGAAAGCAGCGAGCACGGGGTAGATGTAGGCAGTAGGGATATCGTAGTCTGTGGTTCTCCCGATGAACGGGAGTTCCTTCGGCTTCTTGACGACGCTTATCCCTGTCCACCCCCCAAACTTCCCATGGGTCTTCTCGTTGTAGTGTCTGGGCATCCAGTACTGGATCTCGTCCCACATCCTAAGGGCGTCGTTGGCGATCCCGTAGAGCTTCTCGTAGCCGGTCTTGTGCTCCTTGAACCTCTTCAGACACGCTTCCTTGCTGGAGTACGCTATAATGGGGTGAGAATCGCTACCGTAGCTACCTGCGTCTAACGCCGTCAGGATGCCTATGACCTCCCGGACGTCGAAGACTCCGTCCTCGTTTTCCTTCCAACTAATCAGTTGAGACTTGGCACCAAGGACCGCCTTAAGATCCGCGAATGAGCCCTCGAGATTTAGCAGGCTCTTTGACGCCACTTGCTTTGACGTATTGCGAGCGTCTACAACGGCCGCGATCTCGTCCTCGTCCAAACCCGTGAGAATCTCTATGTTGCAGTACGCCGGTTGCTCCTGATGCTGTGGATCGTCAGATTCCTGTTGGCCTCGGATATCCAGGATCGCCTTGAGAGTATGGCCCCCATCCAACACACCGTGGTAGTTGCGGTCGTTGAAGTTCAAGGTGAGGCGGTTGGTCTTGTTATCCCATTGGACACCGGCGGCGACGACAGTCAGACCTCGGTTGTACTCTGCGAACCTATCCGGCCGATCTGTGAGAGTAGCCCTTATGGCC
>JAAXIE010000177.1 GCA_012270525.1 Dehalococcoidia bacterium
CCAAGAAGCTGAAGGGCATCGCCCAGATCCACACCGCGAACCTGGGCACCCGCATCTTCTACTGTGACCATGGCAGCTTCGACACCCATGCCAACCAGGCTGGACTGCACGGTCAGTTGTGGACCGACGTGGGCGAGGCTCTGGGAGACTTCTTTACCGACCTCCGTGAGCACGATGCCGCCGACAACGTGCTGGTGTTCATGTTCTCCGAGTTCGGCCGGCGCGTGCACGACAACGGCTCCGGCACCGACCATGGTGCGGGCGGAGTCTCCTTCCTGGTTGGCGACATGGTGAAGGGCGGCCAGTACGGCGAGTACCCGTCCCGGCGCCAAGAGGACCTGTCGCAGGGCGACCTGGTCCCCAACCTGGACTTCCGCAGCGTCTACACCTCCATTCTGGAGGACTGGCTGGAGGTCGAATCCGGCCCCATCGTGAAGGGCAGTTTCGACAAGCTGAGCTACTTCTAGGCGCGGCGCGTTCCGGTAGAGCCTACGTCGAGGGCCAGCAGCTTATACGGCTCGCTGGCCCTCGAACTGGTAGGAACAGAAACAGGGCGTCGAGAAGACGCCAACGACGGAGAGACCCAGGCGCTTGCAGGCGCCAATTCGCTCAAGAGGAAGGAACATATGCTGACACAAGTAGTCGCGGGCCGCGTGTTCGACTTCAGTCACGCTGTCGGCCGCGGAGCAGTCACGGGCATGGGCTTCACCACGCCCGTCAAGGTGCTCACCACCAAGGATGACACGGTCTATGTGGTCAACCGTGGTTGGGAGCAGGGCACCAACACCACATGGGACAAGACCCTTCGAGCGGTGCGCATCACGGTTCTCACAATGGGGACGGAACCGGGCGATGAAGAGCTGGTAGGGGAGTTCTCCCGCCCTGGTGCGGAGGCGGGAGAGATGATCTGGCCCGCAGGCATCGTCATGGACAGCCAAGAGCGCATTTTCGTCAGCGACGAATGGCTCAACCGGGTATCGGTGTTCGACAAGGACGGCAACTACATCAAGATGTGGGAGTCGGCAGGCAGCGGAGACGGGCAGTTCAACGGACCCGCTGGCATAGTATTGGATGCCGACGAGAACCTGCTGATGGTCGACAGCCGCAACCACCGTGTGCAGAAAGTGAATCGGGAAGACGGTCGCTTCATAAGCAAGTTTGGCGGCCACGGCAGCGGCGACGGACAATTCGATGCTCCCTGGGGCATCACCGTGGACGGCGAAGGGCACATTTATGTCGCTGACCACAAGAACGACCGGGTGCAGAAGTTCAGCCCGGACGGCCGGTACGAGGCGACCTTCGGCAGTTCCGGCGATGGTCGCGGTGAACTCAGTCGCCCGGCCGACGTGGCAGTGGACCCCGATGGGGATGTCTATGTCGCCGACTGGGGCAACCACCGGGTGCAGGTGTTCGGACCGGATGGCCGGTTCGTGACCACCTTCCTGGGGGAGGCCCGGGAACTGTCCAAATGGGCGGAAATGTCGGTCGTCGCCAACCCCGACTCTTGGAAGAGGCGACGCCAGATGCGCAAGCCCGAGGTGGAGGGCTACTTCACCCGGCCTGCAGGAGTGACCTTCGATCCCATCAAGAGCCGCTTGGTGGTGGCGGACACACAGCGCAGCCGGATGCAGCTGTACAACAAGATGTCCAACTACGCCGAGCCCGCGCGCAACATCTAGAGACCAGACAGCAAGCCCCGGCCCGTATCCAGACAGGCCGGGGTTTGTCTTGTCCTTCGGCCGGTGGCGGTAAGGGAGCCACCCTGCTGGTAATACCCGGGCGACAATTGTAGGCAGTGGAGTGAGAACGGAATGCTGAACCCGGACAACCAGGCACAATACATGGATATCGCCCGGGAACAGCCCAACATCATATGCTCGGAGGTCCCGCCTGCTTTGCTGGAGGCGGCGTCCTGGGACGGCGAGGAGCCGTCACCCTTCTTTGTGGAGTTTTTCGCGACCGGTTACCAGGAGTGGCTGGCTGGCGAGACGGGTCAGCGTATCCGCCTGCCCCAGGAGATACTGGACCAGGTGGTACTGGGTCTGTGGACCCGGGCGTGTTACCTGCATACCAGCCGGTTGCTGGGCAAGGCCAATCCTGATTGGGACAAGCAACTGTTTTCGGACGAGGGGATCGTCTGATTGAAGAATACCGCGTTCTGTAGTTGCGAGCCATGTTACTTGGGATTGCATCACGGGGGGGTGCATGAGCAGCGAACAACTCGAACGATACGGGGGCTATCGGAAGGATGCTCTTCTAGCAATCTACGACGATACCAACGGCGAGAACTTTGATGACCCCGAGGATGGGCGAGTTTGCATTTACGACATTCGTCGTCATGCTTACTGGCGCATAGCCGGTGCACATGTTGGGGGAAATCATGCAGCTTGGGGAGAGATAGCAGCAAAGGTATATTACGGGGAAGAGGGCGAGACAGACCGGATGCTAGGCACTCCCACGAAGGGTCATCCGTTTGATGACCAACAAAGTGACATCTCCGAACTTTCTATCATAGCTTGGGTAACGACGACGATAGGGAAATACCACCGTGATGACGTTGGGCCTTGGCCTATGTTCCACATCAACATGCCTTATTCCGCTGACGCGGTTGGGAGGGGGTTCATTGCGGGGATCATCGCGTACGCCACGAAGGAAGGATCCTATACCCCCTGGCACGTATGCTATAACTGGGATGAAGACGAGGGCTTCCACAATGTTGACTGCGCGGACACCTAGCGACGCGGACGAGGATTTTCGGGAGACGTAATATGGAACAGCACGAGAGCTATATGCGTGAGGCCTTGGCGGAGGCCCACAACGCAAAGTCTGAGGGGAACACCGGTGTGGGCACGGTGATCGTGCGGGATGGGGAGATCGTAGGGCGGGGGCGCAACATGGTGTCGGCGACGCATGATCCCACGGCCCATGCGGAAACGGTGGCCATCCGCGAGGCTGGGCCTGCGTTGGGCCGCGACGACCTCAGCGACTGCGCCCTGTACACCACCTTCCAGCCCTGTCCCATGTGCTGCGGGGCAATCATGGTGAGTGGCATCCTCACCGTGGTCATAGGGGCCCGCCCCATTGGGTCGGCCAACATCTATGGGAGCTATCGCATGGAGGCGTTGGTGGAGATGGCTGGGCAGGGTGGACAGATCGAGATAGTCGATGGGATTCTGGAGTCCGAGTGCAGGGAGGTCAGGTATTAGGGGAGCCGCGGCCGGGGGGGGGGGAATATCATCCACGGAAAGTTGGAGGTACGTGGCGATGGCAACACCGTTCAGGGCCGACCAAGTGGGTAGCCTGCTACGGCCGCCCGACGTACTGGCGGCGCGGGAGGCGTGCGAGCAGGGAGTGACTAGCCTTGAGCAGTTGCGAGAGGTCGAAGATCGGGCGATACTGGATGCTCTGGAACTGCTCCGCTCCGTGGGAATGGAGATATACAGCGACGGCGAGTTGCGTCGAGGCTCCTTCCTGACCGGTCCGGCCGATGCATTGCAGGGGTTCCGTCCCAGCGACGAGTCGTTCTTGAGGGAGTGGCATGGTCCCCGTGGTGGCATGATAGCCACGACGGTAAGGGTGGTGGCCGCCAAGCTAGAGGCGCACCGCTTCACCGACCATGAGATCGGCTTCCTCAAGCAACATTCTCCGGGGCCTTTCAAGATCACGATGCCCACTCCGTCGATGCTAGGCTTTGGCGGCTTCCGCGAAGGAGTGACGGACCAGTTCTATGCCAACTCGGTGGAACTGCACGATGACCTGGCCAATATCATCAGGAGCGAGATACAGGCCGCCATCAACGACGGGGCCGCGTACATACAACTGGATGCTCCCAAC
>JAAXIE010000350.1 GCA_012270525.1 Dehalococcoidia bacterium
GGCCGAGGATGCGCGGCTCGCGGCTGACGTTCTGGTGAAGGCCGATCTGCGGGGCGTGGACAGCCATGGTGTGTCCAACATGTTGCGCAGCTATGTCAACGGGTACAATCGGGGTGAGATCAACCCCAGACCACGGTGGCGTGTGGTGCGTCAGACTCCTGCAGCAGCCACGGTGGACTCCGACCGCGGGTTGGGCATAATCATCGCTCCCAAGGCCATGGAGTTGGCCATGGACAAGGCCGACGACACCGGCATCGGGATGGTCACCATCAGCAACGGTCGGCACCTCGGCATGGCTTCCTACCACGCGATGATGGGTCTGCAACGCGACATGATCGGGACGTGCATGACGAGCGCTCCGCCCCGGATGGTGCCCACCTTCGGGGCGGAACCCAGGCTGGGGACGAACCCGATTGCAGTTGCCGCTCCCGCGAGGCACGAACCGCCCTTCGTCTACGATGCTGCGACGACGGTGGTAGCTCAGAACAAGATAGTTCTTGCCCGCAGGCTGGAAGCGATGATACCTGCGGGCTGGCTTGCTGCACCGGATGGTGCGCCCATACTGGAGGAGACCGACGGCAAGGCCGACGGTGGTCTGCTTCCCGTGGGCAGCACGCGGGAGGCGGGTTCGCACAAGGGCTACGGGCTTGCCTGCGTGGTGGACATCATGTGCGGGCTGCTTTCCGATGGTTCCTTCGGGATGTTCCCCGGACGGCCCAACTTCAACCACATGGTGGCCGCCTACAAGGTCGAGGCCTTCACCGATACCGAGGAGTTCAAGGATGCCATGGACCGGTTCCTGCGGACTCTGAGGGAGACGCCTCCGGCACCGGGCAGCGAGCGGGTACTCTTTCCCGGCCTTGCCGAGGCCGAGGCGGAGCAGGACCGGCAGTCCAACGGGATTCCCCTCCACGAAGAGGTGGTCACCTGGATACGCGACCTGTGCGGGGAGCTTGGCGTGACCTGCCAGCTATAGGGGAGTTTCTGCCCCTACCCTCCGACTCCCACATCTGCGTCGACCTCCGCCCCGTGACTTAGTCCGGCGGAGCCTTGGACGGCGGTCTGGTGGCAGGTCTAGAGCCTCTTTCTCATTGAGATATGCTCGATGCCCGCCTCCATGAACACCTCGCCCTCTTCGCGGTAGCCTTGGCGGGAGTAGAACGTCCTGACATAGGTCTGGGCGTGCAGGATGGCCTCGGTCAGGCCCAAACGGCGGGCTTCTTGCTCCAAGCAGTCCATGATGAGGGCCCCCACACCGGCGCGACGGTGAGGGACGTCGACTGCCATGCGACCTATCTGGGCCTCGCCGGAAGGGAGGGTGAGCAGGCGTCCTGTGCCCACGGGAAGGGTGCCGAGCAGTGCCAGGGCGTGCACCGCTTCGGCGTCGGCATCGTCCATCTCCTCTTCAATGGGAACACTTTGCTCGTGCACGAACACGCGGATGCGGATGGCCTTGGCCGCCTCCATCTCCGCAGCGTTCTCGACCAGTTTGACGGTGACAGCGTTCAACTCGTTCTCGTCCAGAGTTTGGCCTTCTCCGGCTTGCGGGCAGGTTGGGTGAGGGCCGGTGAGTCTAGGGTGTGCTGGCGATTTCGCTGATGGCCGTGGTGGCCTTGGCGACCTCCTCCTCGGTGTTGAAGAAGGAGTAGGAGAGGCGGACGGCGGGCGGGTAGCTGACCTGACGGCAGACTATGCCGTGGTCGTCCCACATGCGGTCGACCACGTTGGGAGGCTCGGTTCCTTCCACGGTGAAGGTGACCAGTCCTGATCGCCCGGGTCCTTCGACGGGGGAAGTGACCTGCACCCCCGGCAAGTCGGCCAATTGACGCTTGGATGCGTCGGACAGGCCGAGGATCCGTTCTTCGATTTCGGCGGGTCCCGCGTTCAGGTTGAACTGCACCGCGTCCACGAAGCCTGCCCACAGGGGATGGCTCGGGTTGGTGGTGGGGAACTTCTCGATGGAGTCCACCTCCACTTCGTAGTTGCCCAGGTGGTCGTGGAAGGAGGTGGAGCGACTCGATACGCGCACCGGTTTCAACTGGGGCACCATGTCGCGGCGAACGAACAGGGCACCGGTGCCCGACGGGCCCAACAGCCACTTTTGGCCGGAGAACGAGTAGAACTCAGGGTCGAGTTGCCGCATGTCCAAGGCAATGTGGCCCGCCCCTTGGGCCGAGTCGACCAGCATCAGTATGCCGCGTTGCCGTGTCAGTTCCCGGATACCCTCGGCGGGCATCCGCAGGCCGGTGGAATACTGGATGTGGGAGAAGAAGACCATGCGGGTCTTGGGGGTGATGGCTTCCTCGATGCGGCTGAGTATGGACTCGTGCTCCTCGGCGGGGGCGAACTGGAGTACCTTCACCTGCACGCCGTAACGATGGTTCAGCATCAGAGACGGCACCATCACCGACATGTGCTCCAGGGAGCAGACGATGATCTCGTCGCCCTCGTTCCAGTCGAGGCCGTTCAGGACGATGTTGAGGCCCTCGGTGGTGCTGGAGGTGAGCACCATCTCTTCCGGCGTGGCATTGATCAGGCGGCCCGCCTGTTCCTTGGCCTTCACCATGTGGAGACGGCCAGCGGCGAACACCTCGCGGGCGGTGGGCCCATCGAAGCTCTCGTACTCCATGCATTCCATGACGGCTTCCACCACGCCCCTTGGCGAGGGGCCCTGCCAGCCGGTATTCAGGTAGGTCAGCCTCTGGCATACTGGTATCTGGGCCCGTATCGCCTCTACATCCACGAAGCCACCTCCTGCTCATGGGGCTGTGCGCTGGGAAAGTTCTCTGCGAGCCGTCATCATATCACAGGGCGATTTCGCGTTTGACGGGCCGATTCGGGCTAGCTAGAATCCCACGTAGTAAGGCCCGAGTTGTAAGACCGCAATTCGTCGTTTATTGGAGGCGTCATGGCCTATGAGACCGTCCTGCTGGAGCGTGATCAGGGAGTGGGTATCATCACCCTGAACCGGCCAGAGGTGCTCAACGCCATGAACTACCAGTTGGTGGGGGACCTGGACGGGGCCATTACCGAGCTGGAAGAGGACGACACAGTCGGGGCCATCATCGTTACCGGGTCCGGGGAAAAGGCGTTCACCGCGGGGGGCGACATCCACGAGCAGCGGACCGACCAGCACCGTCCTCCCGAAGAACTGGCCCAGCGTAGCGAAATCCGGGCGGGCTGGGCTTGGCACCTGGCTTCGTGCCGGAAGCCCACCATAGGAGCCATGAACGGCCTCGCCTATGGTGGTGGCGGAGTGTTGGCGACGTC
>JAAXIE010000079.1 GCA_012270525.1 Dehalococcoidia bacterium
TAGTAGGCCCAGATGTGGTCCCGCCCTTGGTGGTGCAATTCCTGCAGGGAAGCAATGGTATGGCGCAAGACCTCTCGGTCTGAGGGGTCAATGTGGTTGTCGTCCAAGGCTTGTAGAGGGTCTAGCTCATCCTCGATGTAGGAGGCGATATCGGTCATCAGGGCATCGAAGGTCTCGGCTTCGTTGACCAGGCTGCGCGGGAAGTCAAGGGCGATCTCGTTGTCGTCCCTGTCCCGGGCACGGATGGTGACCTGGTGTTCGCCGAACATGTCGTCGGTGCGGATGCGCAGTTGCAGGGAGTCGCCCAGGTAGATGGGGACTGTTACAGGGCCGGAGAATCCCGCGTCGATGGCGGCTTGGATGGCTGGCTGGGCGGCCAGGACCCAAGCTGCGCGGGCAAGGTGCACGGCCACAGGATGGATGTCGACGCCCGCGACGGAGATGCGCAGCCAGTCCAGCGTCTCCTTGGGGGAAAGACGCGCACTCTGGGCGGCTCCCAGCAGGTGGGCCACGGCTTCTACCACGAAGGTGCCGGAGCCACAGGCAGGGTCGAGAATGGTCTTGCCGAGAGGGTCGGGCACGAGTTCGCGCACCATGGACCTCGCCAGCCAAGCGGGTGTGTAGTACTCCCCCAACTGCCTGCGTTCCTCGGCGGGTATGACGGCCTCGTAGAGGATAGATGGCATATCGGAAGGGGCCTGGCGCCAATCGAAACGGGCGACGCGACGCGCAAGGGTCTGCAGGAAGGGGGCGCCACCGGGAACCTCGTTGGGCCAGGAGAAGAAATCGGACTCGACGACGCCCTGCAGGCCTGTCTGGTAGAAGAAATGGCGCCCCGCCAGCAGGTCGGTGGGATTGTTCTCCGCCAGTTGCCGGATGTCGATGCCAAAGCGGGCTTGCAGAGCCATGCCGACCACGGCGACGAGGTAGGTGTGCTGCACGAACAGCGTGTCCAGGTCGGCGCGGCCAGTGGCGACCTCCCCCATGGCGGTGCGCAGAAGGTCGTACCAGAGTTGTCGCTTGACACGCATGGTCTCGCTGGACTGGAAGCGTCCGTAGAGAGTGAGAAGCTCGCGAATTTCCTGCTCGTAGCGGGGGCTCTTCGGTCCGAACTGTTTCTCCACGGACTCGGCAGTGGGGGGCAGGTGCTCGTAGGAGACTAGGGCTTGGTCGCGGAGCCATTCATAGAGACGTAGCCCCATTTCCGCGTTCTGCAGGGTGAAGAAGTAGGGAAGCTTGTCCCCGGGCGGGCCTGCGTTGGGCCAGCGAAGGAGCCAGTGCTGGCCGTCGGTGAGGATGCCCATGCGGACGCGGCCCTGGGCTTCTGACGCCCTCAGGTAGTCGTCGAGCTGGCGGATGTAGGCGTCGTCAAATTCGCGGCCGCGGCCGGTGCGAATCCCGCGTTTGACCTCGATGAAGGTATCGAGGGCGGTGAGGTCGACGGCACGGCGGGACGTGTCAGCGGGAGGGTTTTCCTCGACTATCTCATCTGCGCGGGCAAGGCCCGTTAGCGTCAGGAAATCGCGGAGGGCACTGGTGATGTTGGCTTCCGGCTCGGCAGCATCGTGCCTACGCAGCATCTCCGAAGCTGCCCGGTTGCATACGGACTCGTCGAATGGGACCTGCTCCACCACTGCCAGACCTCTCCGATGCACATGCCCGTCCACGACCAGCCTAGGACGTCTCCCTAATACGGACGCGGCATCATCTGCACGGGGACCTCGATTAGCGTGGGGCGGTTGTTGGCGAGGGCCTCGCGCACGCATCCGCCCAGTTCTTCGGGACCGTGGGCCCGCATTCCGTCAACGCCATAGGCCTCGGCCAGCTTCACGAAGTCGGGATTGAGCAGGTGGCTGCCAAGACTCCGACCGTCGAAAAGGGTCTGCATCTCGCGCAGGACGTTGCCGAAGGCCCCGTCGTTGAACACCACGGCCACGATGTTGATGCCGTGCTGGACCGCTGTCGACAGTTCGTTGGATGCGAACTGGAAGCCACCATCGCCGGAGACGGACACCACGGCCCGGTCGGGGTGAGCTACCTTGGCCCCCATGGCAGTGGGGAAGGCGAACCCGAGGTTGCCCTGGTATGAGGAGGTCAGGTAGGTCGCTTGCTCGTAGGCGGGCCAGTGGGCATGGCTGTAGTAACCGACCTGGGTCTGCCCCATGGCCACGATGCCGTCGTCGGGTATGTTTTCGCGCAGGGCCCGCATCAGGGAACTCTGGGGTTCGGTGGCCATCATCACGTCGTGACGTTGCTGGCGGAAAGCCTCGGTCGCGGCACGGCGGGATGCCCGGGCGGGCTGGTGCCCCAGCAGGTCGTACAACCTCTCCAGGGAGAGGCGGGCATCGCCCACGAGGGGCTGGGTGTTGGGGTGGTTGCGGCCGATCTCTTCGGGGTCGACATCGATCTGCAGGACCTTCTTCGATTCATCAAGGCCGGGGGCGATGAAGCGCGTGCCCACCGCAATGACGAGGTCGCACTCCTCGGCGATGAACCTGCGCATCACGTCGCCCTGGGGATTGACGCCACCGCGACAGGTGCCAAGGTAGAGGTAGTGACGGGCTGAGATTGCCCCCTTCCCTTCGGGCGTTGTGACGACGGGGGCCTGCAGGTGCTCCGCCAGACGGGTCAGGGCTTCGGAGCAGCGCGACCATATGGCCCCGCCACCGGCCCAGATGGCAACCCGCTCGCTCTTGGCGATGAGGGCGGCGGCCTGCTCAAGTTCGCTCTCGTCGGGGGCTTGGGGCCCGTACACGCCCGGCTCCTGGAGTTGGATGTCGGCGACCCGGGCGAGGGTCTCTGGGGGAATCTCGATCTCCACAGGACGCGGGCGTCCCGTCTTCATCTGGTGGAAGGCCTCGTGCACGGCCCCTGGTATCTCAGTTGGGTCGAGGACCCGGGCACACCACTTCGTGATGGTGCGCACCACGTCGAGCTGGTCGTTGATTTCGTGGAGAATGCCCTTGTTCTGGCCGATGCCGTTTATGTTGATCTGTCCCGACACCAGAAACACTGGGGATGAGGCTGCGTAGGCATCGCACAAGCCCGCCGAGGCATTGAGCACTCCGGGGCCGGGGACGACGAGAGAGGTCCCCACTTCGCCCCCGGTGCGGGCATAGCCGTCGGCCATGTAGGTGGTTCCCTGCTCGTGACGGGTGGTGATGAACCGGATTTCGGGCTGAGCTTCCAGCCCTTCCATGGCGTGGTATAGCTGCACACCCGGCAACCCGAAAATCACCCTCACACCTTCGCGGGCCAGGGACTTGGCCAAGGCTTGTCCGCCCGTCATCTCTGCCACGTTTAAGACTCCTCTTGGCCCCGAGGACATCTCTTCTTGAGGCAGTGCCTGCGGGCCTTGCTTGGTAACGCGCGTTGTACGCGCGAACACCAGTGTAGCACAGGGGATGGAGGGACTGCTGCCCCAAGGGTGGCCCGGCAGCGACCAGACGCTCGGCCATACACTGGTCCTGGCTTTCGCCGGGGCGCTCAGCCACCCCGGTCGGCCCGGTGGGTGACCACATTCCAAGTTGACACTCAGCTATGGCCATGATAGCCTGCGGGCTGCCTCAGACGTGGCAAAAAGACCCCTAGCGCAGCAAGAAAAGCCGAATACGAGAGTCCATGGATATCAAGGGAAACGTCCTTCTTCACAACCCCCCCGCTCGCGTGTGGGAAGCCCTGAACGACCCCGAAATCCTCTCCCGATGCACCCCCGGTTGCAAGGTGTTCGAACCCGTTGCAGACAACGAATACCGCGTCGTCTTGGAACTGGGCCTGGCCGCGGTGAAGGGCACCTACGAGGGCCGGATCGTGATCACCGATAGCGTGCCCGGCACGTCGTACCGCATGTCGGTATCGGGCGAAGGGCTCACCGGGTTCGTGCGGGGCGACGGCACGGTGGCACTGGCGGAAGAGGGCGAAAGCACTCGCTTGACCTACGACGTGGACGCCCAGGTAGGCGGGGCCATCGCAGGCGTGGGCCAGAGGGTGATGGGGGGCATCTCCAAGATGATGGTCGGGCAGTTCTTCTCCAAGCTGGAGAAAGAAATCGATGCTTCATCGTAAGCCTGCACTGGGTCTCTATGCCACTGGACTCACCGCTGACCAACGGAACAGGGAGGGACTGGAATGAAGCCAGCCCGCTTTGATTACTACGCACCGCAGAGCCTAGAGGAAGCCCTCTCCCTGCTGTCGCAGCACGGCGACGATGCCAAGGTGCTGGCGGGCGGCCAGAGCCTCATGCCTCTGATGGCCATGCGCTTGGCCCGCCCACCGGTGGTTGTGGACATCAACCGCATCGGGGCCTTGGAGCACATCACCGAAACGGCAGGTGGCGGGCTCAATATCGGGGCCCTCACGCGGGAGCGCACCGTGGAGCTTTCCGACGTTGTGCGCCAGCAGTTCCCCATGCTGTCGGCCATGGTGCCCCACATAGGACACTTCCAGATCAGGAACCGTGGCACGGTGGGGGGCAGCATCGCCCACGCCGACCCATCTGCCGAGTGGCCCGCCTTCGCCATCGCGTCCGACGCCCAGG
This sequence comes from Dehalococcoidia bacterium, assembly GCA_012270525.1. The sequence continues at coordinate 4,538 of JAAXIE010000079.1, forward strand.
TTGTGCTCCAAGGGGCGGGCGGTACCCGCGAGGTGGATGCTGGCAACTTTTTCGTGACCTATTTCACCACAGCCGTGGAGACGGGCGAGATGGTCACCGAGGTGCGCCTGCCGGGCAGCGGCGACGGCTGGGGCTGGGGCTTCGAGGAGGTCTGCCGTCGCCACGGCGACTTCGCCATGACGGGTGCCTTCACCCGGGTGCATCTGGACTCCAATGGGGCCTGCGACGACTCGCGAATAGTGATCTTCGGCGTCGGAGGGACCCCGGTGCGGGTTGAGTCGGCTGAAGAGGCCCTGCGTGGCAGCAACGGCGACTTGCCATCGCTGGAGCAGGTCGCAGCCGCGGTGTCCGAGGCCCTGGACCCCGATTCCGACATACATGCCTCGGCTCTCTATCGCAAGGAGGTTTCGGGCGTGATGGCCCGCCGGGCCTTGGTTGCAGCCTTCCGCAGGGCCAGAGGAGAGGAGAATTAGATGAGCGAGACAGGACAGGTCCGCCTGACGGTCAACGGGAAGTACTACGAACGGACTGCTCCCGTCCGCATGACTCTCGCCGACTTCCTGCGCGAAGAGTTGGACCTCACCGGCACCCACTTGGGCTGCGAGCACGGCGTCTGCGGAGCATGCACCCTGCTTTTCAACGGGCAGGCAGTGCGTTCCTGCCTGTTGCTCGCGGTGCAGGCCGACGGGGCGGAGCTAATGACGGTCGAGGGCCTGGCCGACGGCGACCAGTTGCACCCGTTGCAGCAGGCCTTCCAGGACAACCACGCCCTGCAGTGCGGCTTCTGCACCCCCGGCTTCCTGATGACCCTGTACGCCTTCCTGCGGGACACGCCCAATCCCACCGAAGCGCAGATACGGGAGGGCATGTCGGGCAACATCTGTCGCTGCACGGGATACCTGCCCATCATCGCAGCCGCAAAGCAGGCCTCGTCCGCATTTCACTAGGAGATGGTATTCTGGGCCGCTGGGTCAGTGGCCTAGCTGTCGTAACAATTCACTGATGAAGGAGAGGCGATATGAACAGACTCAAGCACGTGGCAATCTTCACGCCCGATCCTGAGGCCACCGCCAAGTTCTACCAGGATGTCTTCGAGTTGGATGTGGCCGGCCCTGCTGGCAGCGGTTTCTATCTGACGGACGGGCACATCAACCTGGCTATCCTGAAGGCCCGCGAGGACGAAGAGGGGAAACCCATCTTCACCGGCATCGAACACTTCGGGTTCCAGGTCGACGACGTGGAAGAGACGCAACGCAAGCTGGCAGCAGCCGGGGCACCGGAGCTTCCTTCCCACGCTCCACCGGGTGGAGGGGCCTTCTACTACGAACTGAAATACTCCGGCCCCAACAAGCAGGTGGTGGATGTATCGGGCAACGGCTGGGTCGGCACCGACTAGCATCCAGACCGGTCTTCACCTATTGAGGGCATGCCAGAAGGGAGTCCCATGAGCAGGATCAAGCACATAGCCATCCGCACCCCCGATGTCGAGCAGACCGCCAGCTTCTACATGGATGTGTTCGAGTTAACCGAGGCTGGCAAGGGGCGGAACGGCGTCTACCTGACCGACGGCCACATTAATCTGGCCATCCTCAAGGTGCAGGACGCCGGACCCAATGCTGGCAAGACGGGCATCGATCATTTCGGCTTTCAGGTCGAGGACATGGACGAAGCAGCCTCCAAGCTGGAAACGGTCGGAGCGGAAGCCTTGGCCGTCCACACGCCTCCCCCATCCGCCGACGGCCAGTCCTACTACGAGGCGAAATACTTCGACCCCGTCGGCCAGGTGGTGGACGTCACCCACACCGGGTGGGTCGGAGCCCAGTAGAGGCCGAAGGACTAACCCCAAGCTACCTTCTTGGTTGAGGCATCCGCACGCTCCTCAACACCGAGGCAAGAAGATGGAGCGGGCACTGTAAAGTGCGTCGGTAGAGCGGAGGGCATATGGCCTACTTCTCGGACGTGTCAAGCCCTGAAACTTGGGGTGAATTCCTTCGGACCGACGGGACGGTCACCGGTTTTGAGGAGAAGTATCGGCGGATAGCGACTGAACAGGTCAAGCAGGGGGATATCTTCATCTGCTACATCAAGGTCCTGTCCAGTTGGTGTGGTGTTCTCCAAGTTGACTCCGACGCCTATCACGACAGCACCAGGCGCTTTGTGAATCGTGCCCTGGACCCATATACAGTTCGGTTCAAAGTCAAACCAATCGTCGTGCTCGAACCCGAACGCGCGATACCCATCAAGAACGAAAGTGTCTGGAATACTCTATCGTTCACAAGGGACATAGAACTTGGTCGTGGTGGCTGGTCATGGTTCTTTCGGCCAACCCTGAGAAGATTTCAAGAAGAGGATGGTAAGTACCTCGTCGACTTGTTGACCGGGCAGCTCTCCGGGCAGGATACCGATGTTCGGGAGTCAATTCGCCAACATGCACAACAGATTCTTGATCTCACAGAGCAACTGAGGGAAGGCTAGCCGCAAAGTTTCCCACGCTCTGACCGTAGAGCGACCGGAGAGATGTAGAAGCAGAATTTCAGCCCCCTAACCACCGGCAAGCTTCTCCGCTAGGGCTTCTAGGGCTGCGTGGAAGCAGGGCATGGGGGCGCGGACGATTCCTGCGCCTATCTGGCCAATGCCCGGCTCCTTGTGGGCGATGCCGGTGTTTATCACGGGGGTGATGTCGGTTTCCACCACCTTGCGGATGTCCACGCCGCAGGGCACGCCTTGGAAATCGAGGGTCAGTATGGCCATGTTGGGATTGCGACCGACTGTTATCTCCCCCATCTCCCGGCTGTAGTTCAACGCGTCGCGGAAGGTGCCCGCTCCCAGGAATCCCGCCACCGCAGGCGATCCCGCCATGGCGAAGGCACCGACTCCAAAGGTCTCCAGAATGGCACTGTCGCCGAGGTCGGGGTTGGAGTCTTCGATCGTGTAGCCGGGGAAGTAGAAACCTTGGGGCATGTTGCTGGTCGCGGTGAACCACCGGCCGCCCAAACCACTGACGCGTATGCCGAATTCGGTCCCATTGCGGGCCATGGTGTAGACCAGGCTGGAACCCGGC
>JAAXIE010000216.1 GCA_012270525.1 Dehalococcoidia bacterium
GTAGCCGCTGGTGATGCCCTTGGCGACGGTCATGATGTCGGGGGTTACACCCCAGTGTTCGCAGGCGAACATGCGGCCGGTGCGGCCGAATCCGGTGATGACCTCGTCAGCGATGAGGAGCACACCGTGGCGAGTGCAGATGTCGCGGAGCATGGGCCAGTAGTTGTCGCCGGGAACCGCCACGCCGGGCGGGCTGGCGATGGGTTCGGCGATAACGGCGGCCACCGTCTGGGGACCGTAGAACTTGATCAGTTCTTCCACTGCGTTGGCGCATCGAGTGGCACATTCTTCAGGGGTATCGCCTCCCATCTCGCAACGGTAGGGGTTGGGCTGGGGGACGTGCACCGAGCCGGGCATCAGGGGTTCGTAGTCGATGCGGGGAGCGGAGGGCATCCCGCCGAGGGACATGGCCCCGTAGGTGGCCCCATGATATGAGCCGCGGCGACTGATGATGCGGTAGCGCCCTGCTTCGCCGCGACGTCGCTGGTAGGCGCGGGCGATTTTCAGGGCGGTCTCCACCGATTCGGAACCGCCACTGGTGAAGAAGCAGCGACCCAGGTCGCCAGGGGTGATTTCGGCGATCTTCTCGGCGAGCTTGACGGTGGGGACGGTGGTGGAGCCAGCGGGCATGTAGGTCAACTCCAGCATCTGCTGGTAGGCGGCGTCGGCGATTTCGCGGCGCCCATAGCCCACGTTCTTGAGCCAGAGGCCGGACATAGCGTCGAGGTAAGTGTTGCCATCGATATCCTTGACGCGGCAGCCCTCGCCGTCGATGAAGATGGGGGGGCCTCCCTTTTCCGCCATTTCGCTGGGTTCCCTCTGGTAGATCCAGAGGTGCTGCAGCGCGCTCATCTTGAGCTGGTCGGCCTCGTGGGGGGTGTAGGTAGTCATGAGGGCCTCCTCCCTGTGTGACTGGTGTGGCCCTTAAGAGTGTGGGCTGGTGGCCAGTGGTGCCGGAGCGGGGCCGTCACGATGGATGACGTTCCCCGGAAATGCAAACACAGGCTGACCGCGCAAAGGCCAGCCTGTGTTTGAGGGTGTCCAGGGCGTAGATCCGCCTACGTTTCTGGGCGGAGTTGGCTAGTTGTCCCGGGCCCAGCGGCGACCCGTGGGATGGTGGACGATCTCGAGCAGGTTGCCTTCGAGGTCGCGGATGAAGGCGGCGGTGGAGCCGTCGGGCCGATAGGTGGGTCCGCCACGCTCGAAGCCGATGCCGTTCTGCACGAGGTGGGCGATCATCTCGTTCCAGTCTTTGATTTCAAAGGCTGGGTGGCCCTCGGCCATGTAGACCGCGTCGTCCCGCACGGTGAAGTGAAGCTCGGACTCACCCACATGCAACTGGTTCTGCACGACTCCGATGCCAGGACCGCGGTCGACGTCTTCGAGGTTGAAGATGTCGCGGTACCACTGCTTGGTGGCTTCCAAGTCCTTGCATTCGAGGTTGATATGGTGCACGCCAAAGATCCTAGACATGCTCAATCTCCTTCTCTAGTTACGGTTGGCCCAGCTTGCGACAGGCATAGCAGGGTCATTGCTCCCGACTGAGGTTCAGTCTAATTAGGCGGTGGAAAGGTTGTCAACACTTACCCATTCCGTGCCTATCGTGCCGTTCGTTCCAGGGAGGCGTGCTATAGCTCTGGAGATGCCTGGTGCGCCAGGGAGCCCATTGGGTCCCAGGGAGGGAGGACCACTGGTTCGAGTTCGAGGGCTTGTTGCAGGTCGTCGGGGAGGTAGCTCCTGGGGGCGGCGATTTCGAACATGTACTCGGCGAACCAGGAATCGTTCATGAGGAAGAAGCCCTTGTCGCCGACCTTGTCGTCCCAGCTGTTTTCCACCCGCCAGCGACGCGGTTGACCGTCCACCACGTCCACGCCGGTGAAGAGCATGGCATGGGTCATGGCCGTCTGGTGGTACTCCAGTCTCTCTTCCTTGTTCATGGAAAACTCGGCGTTGTAGACACTGGCATAGTCGAAGAGTTCGGCGTCCCAGAGACCCTTGTCGCGGTGCATCTGCTTGCCGGTGTCGCAGCCCATCCAGACGGGCTTGCCTTCCTGCAGCATGCGCATAGCGATGTCCTTCATCAGATCGATGGACACGTTGAGATACTTGATGCTCGCGCCATCGACCACATTGCCCAGGTACTGGACGGTGTAGGTGCGGCTGGGCGGGTTGGACTGGCGCGGGTCGTGCACCAAGCAGACGTATTCATCCATGGGGGTGGAGATGTAGGTCTCGGCGAATTGCGAGGGGGTCATGCGACCGTCCCGGTGAAACTGGCCGTCCTTGTCCTTCCATTGCCAGTCGAAATCGACGGGCGGATTGCCGAGATGCATGGATAGAATCTGGTAGACGGAACGAAGGGTATCTTCCTTGGCTTGGCGCATGGCGGGCAGTCCGCCTTCCTCGGCGTACAACCGGCGGATGTTCCGTGCTCCCTGGCGCACCTGGTAGTTGAGGCTGGCGTTCATCCGTGCGGAGTTGCCCGAGCTTTCGGTTTCGGGCATGACGGTCTTGGGGACCACGCCATGCTTCCGGACCAGGCTGACGAACATATCCCACTGGCCGCCGTCGCCCAGGGGCTGGTGCAGGAGCCAAGCGACAACACGGTCGTCGACGGGACGGTCGGCGGTCTCGATGATGGCTTCCAGGACGTAGTTGGCGCGTTCCATTTTGTCCCAGAACATGACGTAGCTCTGGCTGAACTCGAACTCCTTGACGTTGAGGAGGTTCTTGGTTTCGGCGCGGAACAGGTTGAGACCTGCGAACATCCAGCAGCGCCCGGAACGGGCTTGATTGGTGACGCTCCAATCGTCGAGGACGGTGGAGAAGGTGTGGGTGGCTTCGGCCACTATGTTGCGATTCAGGGCCACGTCGTTCACGTCGTGCTGGGTGACGACGTTCTGCATGAGTTGGTGGGAAGGCTGGGACTCGAAGGTCTGTTGGAAGCCGGCCAGCATGGCCGAATCCAAGGCACCGGGATGGGTCTGCAAGCTCATGTTCTGTGTTCTCCTCGAGAAAGTTGTGTTCCGGGTCGCATAAAGATCAGACGGGCAAGGTCGGAGACCCTTTGGCAGCCGTGAGTTTACACGGAGCCATCGATCACAATGTCCAGGAGGGCTGGCTTGCCGGACCTCAGAGCCCGGTCCACGGCGGGGGCGATCTCGGCGGGGTCGGTGATGCGTTCGCCGTGGACACCCATGCTGTTGGCTATGGAAGCCATGTCGAAGGGAGTGGCGAAATCGGAATAGGGGAGCCTTCCACCGGAGGTCTCCGGCAGATTGAGGACGTCCTTCTGGTAGGTGTTGAAGTTGACCTTGAGAACGCGGTACATGCCATTGTTGCAGATGACGAAGATGCAGGGGATGTTGTCATTGGCGGCGGTCCATAGTCCCTGGATGGTCATCATAGCACTGCCATCGCCAATGATGCCGAAGACGGGACGATGGGGGTTGGCGCACTGGGTGCCCATCGTTGCCCCGATGCCCCCGCCGATGGACTGGCCCCGGACGCCTCGAAGGTCACCGCGACGGGCGGCTTGGAAGTAGTGGCGCATGACGCCGCGGTTGCTGATGGAGTCGTCGACGACGATGGCGTTGGCTGGGAGGGCGGAGGCCAACTCCGACATCATGCGGGCTGGGGTCATTGGCTTGGAGTCCCATGATTCGGCGACGGAGGCGTCGAAGGCTTCGCGATTGGTGCGAGCTTCTGCGATCACGGACTGCTTACGTTGTTCGATTTTCGAGAGGTCGCTTGGGGACAGTCGCTCCCGGAGGGTGGTGGCGAGGTCGGAGAGGGCTGGGGCGCAATGGGCCACGATTCCGAGGTCGGTGGGTTCGGAACGGCCGATGCGTCCGGGGCTGGGGTCGATGTGCACCAGCTTGGCTTCGGGAGGAAGGATTACGTCTCCCCAGTAGAAGAGTTCGGCAAAGGGGTCGGCACCGACTGCCAGGACGAGGTCGACCTGTTGCAGGACGGAGCGCTGCCCGGCGACCCGCAGGGAGAGGCCACCGAGGTATTGACCGTGAGTGGTTGGGAAAGCGGCCTCGGCTCCTCCTGCCTGGTAGACGGGAAGGCCCGCCAGTTCGGCCAACTCCACGGCTTGGTCCAGGGCGTCGTCCTCGGAAAGCCGGTCGCCTACCAGCATCATGGGCCGGTTGGAGTCGAGGAGCATGGACGCGGCCAAGGAGATGCCGTCGGGGCTTGGTCTTGGGGCGTCATGCACGGGCTGGGAGGGAACGATGTTCATCTCGGCCATACTTTCCAGGGCGTTGGAAGAGAACCCGACGTAGACCGGGCCCTTGGGATGACTGTTGGCCTCGTTGAAAGCCCGCCGGATTGCGCTGGGGATCTGGTCGGGGAGAGTCAGTTCCACGGCCCACTTGGTCACGGGCCGGACCAGTTGGGCCAAGTCTGTCATGCTCTCGTTGATTTTGCGGGCGTCGTAGTTGGCGGAGGTCACCACCATGGGAGTGCCGCTGTTGAGGGCGTCCAGCATGAGGGCGATGCCGTTGGCCAGGCCGCTGTCCACATGGAGGCTGACGAAGGAGGCCCTTCCGGTGGCCCGAGCGTAGGACTCGCCCATTCCCACGGCGACGCTTTCCTGGAGGGTGAGGATGTAGCGGAACTCCGGGTAGTCGCCCAGCATATCGATGATGGGGCCCTCGCTGGTGCCGGGGTTGCCGAAGATGTAGTCGACTCCCTCGGCCTTGAGCATTTCCAGCAGGGCCTGCTTGCCGGTCATTATCTGGGACAAGGACGCCTCCGGTGGGGCACTGCCCAAGGAACGAAGATGCGGGCAGTGGAGATGTGACGCAATTCTACAACAAGAGGCGGGACGGGAGTTGGAGCGATGGGTGGGAAGACGGGAGTGGAAGGGGAGGGCCGGCAGTGACCGGAGGCTAACGGACTGCTATCATGGGCGGCCATTGTCAGGGACAAAGGGGGGCGTTTCATGGCAGTACAAGAGCGGACTGCATATCTCAACGGGAAGTTCCTGCCGGAGAGCCAGGCGGCCATACCCATCCGGGACCGGGGGTTCATCTACGGGGATGCGGCGTTCGACGTAGCCCGCACCTTCCAGGGGCGTCCCTTCCGGTTGAGGGAGCACCTGGACCGCCTGTATGCCTCATGTCGCTACCTGCGGATCGATCCGGGCATGACCCAGGATACCATGGAGGAGCTGACGCTTGAGGTGCTGAGACAGAACCTGGCCCTGCTGGGAGAGAACGAGGACTACTGGGTGACTCAGAGGGTGACCCGAGGGGTGGAAGGCCCCGACGGCGACGAGCCAACTGTGCTGATCGAGTGCCGACCGCTGCCCCTGGCTGCGAGAGCACGCTACTACCGCACGGGGGTCCCCATGGTGACGCCCTCGGTGCCGCGAACCCCGCCCCAGTTCCTGAGTCCGAGAGCGAAGACACACAACTACCTGAACATGGTGATGGGCGATCTGGAAGCGCGGGACCGGAACCCGGAAGCGTGGGCCCTGCTACTGGACGAGCGTGGAAACCTGGCGGAGGGGAAGGGTTGCAACGTTTTCATCGTGAAGGAAGGGGCGGTACATACGCCCAACGTGCAGTTCGTTCTGCCGGGTATCACGCGGGATGTGGTACTCGAACTGGCGAGGTCCACCGGCGTACCTGCTCACGAGGGAGACATCGACCTGTACGATGCGTACACAGCCGATGAGGCCTTCCTGACATCCACCAGCTTGTGCATCTGCCCGGTGGCTTCGCTGAACGGCTCGACCATCGGGGATGGGAAGGTGCCAGGCCCGGTGACGAGCAGCCTGATTGCGGCGTTCAGTGATTTGGTCGGGATGGACTACGTGGGGCAGTACCTAGCGCACGAGGCGCGCTAGCCCGACCGGGCCTGCCAGAGTTCCAGGAACTGGTCAGCGGTAAGGGGGCACTCCACCAAGTCGTCCAACTCACGCTTATTGAGCTTGAGGCGCCCAGCCGTGTCGTCTATCACGAATCTGGCAATCGACCGCCTCTGCTGGAGTGGGAGAACTTCGCAACTCGATACTCATGTCCGTCCAGTGTCACATAACAGAAGACATGATGTGATCTTCTGTCCTCGGAGGCGTTCAGCTTGGGCCGCAGGGCCCCTCGTAGATCCCGTAAGTCCACTCTAGGTAACGCTCTTACGTCCAAGCAACTCCTGCAGCTTCGCCAAGTCGTCTCTAGCTGCAGGGGCTAACTTTTGTTGGCGAAGCTGCAGGGATTCGTAGTAGTCGCTTAGGGATGTCAATAGGTCGGCGATGGCCGTTTCCAGAGTGGGTCCTACCCCGTATTCCTCAACCGGCAGGCGAGTGATGGCGAGGATCTCTTCTCCGGATGGGCGAATCTCGATAAACAGGTCTTCCTTAAGCCTCCAAGCGCCATACCACGAATATCCCTGGGAGACCACTCACCAAGAGGCACTAGTCAGGGGACCGGTGATCGTCATGGTGCCAACAGAAGAAGTTACGTTCGCCTCCAATAGATTGGTGCCTGCAATCATCACAATTACCTCTCAGGGCTGCGCCAAAAGGAGTTCCAGTCCTCGAGGGCGATTCCCAATTGAGACAGCACTGCAGTCGGTAGCTCATATCGGACTCCGCTGTTTTCCTCATGCAGTAACAATTGCCTAGTGAGGATGAAGGCCATTGCTCTTATGTGTTCATTACTCATCCTGATTGTACCGAGCCGAGTTGGTTGGCTTACGGTAGCGGGTGCCGGGTGCGCTTCTCCTAGGGAAAAAGTGAGGTTCGCGCCCCATGGGTTCAAGGTGATGGTGAAATTGTCGCTGTATATATCGAACGTATCGGGCATATGGCCCCCATCAGATATCAGACCTAGCAGTTCCGGCGTATCATCACCCACAGGTTGCAACAACCCTAGTCAAGGTGCGGGAGATGTACGTCTGCGCTTCTCTCTTAGCGGGCGAGGGAGATGTCCACGATGGCGGGCTGGCCTGATTGCACGGCCTCGATGCCCTTCCTGATGGCGGGGATGATGTCGCCGGGTTGGTCGACGGCTTGGCCGGAGCCACCGAAGGCCTCGAGCAGCTTGGCGTATTCGGGGCGGGGCTTGATGGTGGTGGCCCAGCGCACATCGTCCCGGGAGGCGAATCCGCCGGGGTAGGCCTTTTCCACTCCGCCCTGCTGGGAGGCGTAGCCGTGGTTGTTGAACACGACGGTCAGAATGGGCATATCGTATTCCTGGCACATGCCGTAGCAGGAAATCACGGGGTTGTAGAAGAAGCTGCCGTCGCCGATGGCGCAGACTACGAGCCGGTCGGGGAAGGCGACCTTCATGCCGAGGGCGTTGGGGAGACCCTGGCCCAGCCCTCCGAAGCTGCGCAGGTAGAGACCTGGCTGGGACCGCTCGCGGTAGCGCTCGAACACGCCACGGTGAGTGATGAGTTCGGTTACCACCACGGCGTCGTCGGGGACGGCCTCGTTGAAGGCATGGCTGGCGTAGCTGGGCTCGATGGGGAACCTGTCCTGTGCGGCCAGGGCTTCGTCGAGGGCAGACTGTCGCTGGGTGCGGTGCATCTGGTGCAACTCGGCCTCACGCTCCTGGATTCGACCGGCGTTGGAGCCGCTGCGGGGCTTGAGGTCGCGCACAATCTCCAGTAGGGCCTGCAGATTGGGCTTGACATGGCCGTGGACCTGGATGTCGCAGGGGAAGCCGGAGTAGGGCTTGAGGTGCCGGTCGGGGTCGACGCCGATGTCGACAACCTTGCAGTTGGCACTGGGGCACTTGGATGGCGGGTGCCAGGGTACGGGGCAGGAGAGGAGGACGATGAGGTCGGCTTGGGAGCGCCACGGCTCGACATCGTAGCCGAGGTGCAGGGGGTGTTCGGTGGAGATGTTGGTGGCATCGGCCCCGGAAGGCTCGACGACCGGCAGGGCGAGCAGTTCGGCCAACTCGGTGAGATAGCGCACGGATTCGGGATCCTTGCCAGCGGACTCGGTGAAGACCACGGGGTTGCGGGCTTCGATGAGGAGGCGGGCTATCTGCTCCAGCACCTGGAGGTCGGGCTGCGGGGCTGATGCTGCTTCGGGGGGTACCGGAAGGCGGTCGATCGCGATCTGTTCCAGCATGATTTCCATGGGGGGGTTCACCAGGACTGGTCCCTGGGGCTCGGCCCGGGCAATCCGGCAGGCGCGGTGAAAGGTGTCGGCCAGGGTATGACTGGTGCGGACGGTGGACTGCCACTTCACCAGGTCTTCCAGCAGGCGCGACGGGCCGCCGATGGAGCTGAGGCTGTGGAGCCACTGGGCACCCGGATCGACTTCCATTTCGCCGTAGCCGATGCTCTCGCCAGCCAGCACCACCAAGGGGGAGAAATCGTGCATGGCTCCGCGCAAGTTGGTGGCGCAGTTGAGAGCACCGGAGTTGGTGTGCAGGGGCACGGCGACCAGCTTGCCGGTGCCGCGGTGGTAGCCCAAGGCTGCACCGATGGCCAGTCCCTCGTGGCGGCAGTTCAGGTAGGTGGGAGCCTCTTCGCCCTCGGCCTTGCGCCGGGAGAGGGCTTCCCACAGGGGAGGCCACTCGGAGCCGGGCGAGCCAAACATGTGGTCAACTCCGTGGCTGTTGAGCACCTCGATGAGGATGTCTCCGCCGTCCATAATTCGCTCCGCCATTTGGCACCCTCCTAATTCGAATAGTTCTCGTGGATATGGGCTTGTGATCTTAAAGGTCGGTGACGTCGCGACCCAGCAGCCAGCGGGCCAGGACCATGCGGTGCATCTCGTCGGTGCCGCCGCCGATGCGGGCGTGGCGCAGGTTGCGGTAGAAGCGGCTGATGGGTAGCTCGTAGGTCTCGCCGATGCCGCCGTGCACCTGCAGGGCATTGTCGAGGCAGCGGTGGCCCCACTGGCCTGAAAGCAGCTTGATCAGGGAGCCTAGGTAGCGGGAGTCGCCGTCGACATCCCCGGAATCGTAGCGGGCGGCTGCGCCGTAGGTCATGGCCCGCAGGGCTTGGATGTCGACGAACATGTCGACGATCATCCACTGGATGGCTTGGCGCGAGGCGATGGGCTTGCCGAAGCTGCTGCGTTGGCGGGCCCAAGCGATGCTCATGTCGAGGGACCGCTGCATCTGGCCCAAGGAGGAGGCCCCGCGGGTGAGGCGGTCGTGGGCCACAAGCCAACGCTGTCCCAAGCGGAAGCCGTAGCCCTCTTCACCGAGGATGTTGGTGTGGGGCACAACGACGTTGTCGAGGGTCATCTCGCAGGTGGCCCGTTCGAAGGGGCGGTTGTGCCAGGTCTTGATTTCGGTGACGTTGATGCCGGGCGTTCCCTTGTCGATGAGAAACATGGTGATGCCGCCACGGCGCCGCTTCTCCTGGTCGGTGACGGCCTGCAACATCCAGAAATCGCAGGCGAGGGAGTTGCTGATGAAGAACTTGTGCCCGTTGATAATCCAGTCGTCGCCGTCGCGGACGGCCCTGGTCTGCATGGAGCCTCCGGGGTCGGAGCCTGAGTGGGGCTCGGTCTGGGCGAAGGCGGTGCGCTTTTCGCCCCGGATTACGGGCTCCAGGTACTTGGGGGCTTGGTCGTCGTTGCATTCATAGAGGATGACGTTGACCGGGCTCTTGGGCAGCAGGACGGCACTGCGGTAAATCTCTTCGTCGATGACGCATAGACCCAGCAGGCCCATGCCTCCGCCGCCGTGTTCCTTGGGGACGTGGGCGTCCCAGATGCCGGTGTCCTGGGAGACCCTGCGCAGATGGGGTTCGTGTTCGGGTTTCAGTTCGTCGTAGAGGTCGTCCTTGAGATACTCGACCTCAAGGGGCATGCACTCGCGGTCCACGACGTCGCGCACCATGTTCTTGAGTTGCAGGTGCTCGTCGGGGAGTTCGGCTAGAGAGTAGTCCACGCGGGCTCCTTGGGGGTGGGAATGGGGATCAGGTTAACCGCATTATAGCGGGTGGGGTTGGGTTGTGCACCATCGGAGTTGCCAACGGCCGAACTTGCATCGGACTGTGCTCGGATGTACCGTTGCATCAGCTTTGCGGGGTGTCGACGTAGGTGGGTGGTAATGCCTAAGCCTTGACAGAAGCACATACAAGAGGAGGGCTGGCTCCATTGGAACAACAACGGAGGAGTCCCGATGAGCGAAAGTCGATTCTGGCGCGGGCCATCGTCAACAGGGTAGCCCAGGGACGGAGAGTAGAATCCCAAGGGGATTATCAGGCGATTCTGGTTCGAGGTCATCGAGTCAATCATGTCTTGCATTTCCTCATCACTCTGTTCACGGTAGGTCTATGGGTGATCATATGGCTAGGCTTGGTCATCTTCGGCGGAGAGAAGAGAGAAGTGGTTGAGGTTGACGAGTATGGGCAAGTGCTGATCTCGCCACTGTAAATGGCCAGGTGGACAAGTCATCTACGCCACAGGCATACGCGCCGCGCTGTCAAAGGGCATATTATTCGCCGAAAAAGCAAGCTTCTTGACTACCGTTTGAGAATGTCTTGCGTGGGAGTGAGAAGTTGAAATCGAGATTTAGTTATTGGCTATTCGTGTCCCTTATCCCCGTTGGGCTGTTGGCGTGCATCTGTCTTGTGGTTCTATCCGCGGCTCCGACCGACCCGGATACAGGAACTTTGGCCGGAGGCTGGAGTGCACTTGCGGCCCTCATGGTTCTTTTCTGGGCATATTGCCTGCTAGCCCTCACAGCAGGGATTGTTCTCAAGCTATTGGAGTGGCTTGAAACAGGGCGGGACCAACGTGAAGGTCAGCGTTATGCGGAATTGCATGACTGGCACCCTATCTCCAAGTCTTCTTGGCGAGCATCCCGAAATGGGAATGCTACGTTATCGGTGTCCCAGGTACTCCAGGGCAGAACGTATGTACTTACTATCAAGGCAGGTCAGGAATCCGTGTCCACCGGTGGGTTTTCCTGCTCGCTTTTCGCGTTGCAGTTCGGGGATTGGATCGCAGACACAATGTCAGAAGATGCTAGGCCGATAGACGCGGACGTCGTGGAAGAGAAGCGGCAGGAATGGGAAGAACGAGGCCTGGCAGTACGGTCGCAACGAACCCCAGTTGTGCGGAATTGATGGGCTGTGGGCTACAGGGCACTGTTCTGAGTACTCCGCATAGTGTAGTCGAGGTTGATATGGTGCACGCGCCTTCCGCCCCACTAGTCCGTGTCCAAGCGGAGTCTCGGGCGGTCTCTAAGTGCCGAGGCATAGCATGCCGCCTTCAGCGTATAAGTAGCCCGCGTCCACGAATATGGCGAATCTATCCACAAGCAAAAAGAGGGGCCCCGAAGGGCCCCAAGGGAGTCCATAAAGGAGCCTAGAGGCCCCGCAGCATCCTGCGAGCCAATCGCGGTTGCTGCGAGGACTATGTTAGTACGTGCCAGCCTTGCCGTCAAGAGGCCTACTAATGTCAATCATCTTTGGTGGTTTGCATGCGAGCCAGTTCATTCGCTGCTCAAGGAGGCCCGGACGGCTTCGATGATGCGTTCGGTGGTGGGGATGCAGTAC
>JAAXIE010000096.1 GCA_012270525.1 Dehalococcoidia bacterium
TTTATCGACGGCTCGCTGCTGGTGCCCCGCTTCGTGCTGGACGAACTTCGCCACATCGCCGATTCCAGCGACCCGATTCGCAGGACCCGGGGCCGTCGTGGCTTGGAGGTGTTGACCAAGCTCCGCGAAGCCGAGTCCGTGCCGGTCGAGGTGTTGGACCAGGACCTGACCAACGGCATGGAAGTCGACGCCATGCTGGTGAAGATGGCTGGCTCCATGAGGGCCCCAATCCTGACCACGGATTTCAACCTGAACCGCGTGGCGGAGTTGCAGGGCATCCGTGTGCTGAACGTCAATGAGTTGGCCAACGCCCTCAAGCCGGTGGTACTGCCCGGAGAGGAACTGCACGTCAGCATCATCCAGGAAGGCAAGGAAGCCGGCCAAGGGGTCGCTTACCTGGACGATGGCACCATGGTGGTCGTGGAAGGTGGCAAGAAGTTCATCAACACCAACCGTGACGTGACGGTTACGCGGGTGCTCCAGACCGGCGCGGGGCGGATGATCTTCGCCCAAAGCCGCAACAACCACCACAACTAGCATGGTCGACAGTACGCCCCAAGACCACGGTGACCAGAACAGAGTGGGTGCCGTGATAGTTGCGGCGGGTCAGAGTACCCGCATGCGCGGTCTGGACAAGGTGTTCGCTCCTGTGTCCGGCATTCCGCTCCTGGCCCACTCCGTCGGCGTCCTGGAATCGTCCACCGTCGTAGACCAAGTGGTGCTCGTGCTACCCCCGTTCCGCTTGGATGAAGGCCGTCGACTGGTCCAGCAACAGGGCTGGGAGAAGGTGATAGCGGTCTGCCCCGGCGGGGAGCGGCGCCAGGACTCCGTTCTGGCTGGTCTGGAACCCTTGGAAGGATGTCGCTGGGTGCTGGTCCACGACGGCGCGCGCCCCTGCATCACCACCAACCTGATAGACCAGGCAGTTGAAGCAGTCCAGCAGACAGGCGCAGTGGTCGCCGCCGTTCCTTCCAAGGACACCATCAAGGTTGTTTCCGGGGACGGCACCGTCGAAAGCACGCCGGACCGCAGCAAGCTGTGGTCGGTGCAAACCCCCCAGACCTTCCGCTACGATCTCCTCATCGCAGCCCACCGACAGGTCCAGGGTGACTTCTCCGACGACGCATCCATGGTCGAGGCCTTCGGACACACGGTGAAGGTTCATCTCGGCTCCTATGACAATATCAAAGTGACCACCCCGGAAGACCTGCCGATAGTGGAGCAATGGCTGTCAAAGCGGGCTGGCGGCCAAAGTCAACGCTAACCCTTGAAGGTCGTACCATGAGAGTCGGATTCGGGTTCGATTCCCATCCCTTGGCGGAAGGTCGGGCCCTGGTGTTGGGGGGCGTTCCCGTACCCTTCGAATCCGGGCTGTCGGGACACTCCGATGGTGACGTCCTCACTCATGCCATCATGGATGCCCTCCTGGGAGCGGCGTCGCTGGGAGACAAGGGCCTCCACTTCCCTTCCTCAGATGAGCAGTACCGCAACATATCAAGCCTGATACTGCTTTCCCGGACCGGCGACCTGGTCCGCAACAGCAAGTGGCAGGTGGTGAACGTCGATGCTACAATGTTGGCGCAACGGCCCTTACTGGCCCCGTACATGGATAGCATGAAGCTCAACATCAGTTCCGCTCTCTCCATCCCCCAAAGCGACGTAAGTATCAAAGCTACTACCACCGATTACCTGGGGTTCGTGGGCCGGGGAGAAGGAATGGCCGCTTTCGCCGTAGCACTAGTGGAAGGCAAGGCTTGAAGCTCTACGACACCCTCAGCGGCGAGACCCGCGAGTTCACTCCTGTCAATGGAAAGGTCCGCATGTACGTATGCGGAATCACGCCCTATTCCTCATGCCACGTGGGTCACGCCATGAGCTACATCATCTTCGACGTGCTGCGCCGCTATCTGGAGTTCACCGGGCTGGAGGTGCAGCACGTCCAGAACTTCACAGATATCGATGACAAGATCATCCAGCGGGCCCAGCAGGATGGTATTTCCATCGACCAGTTAGCGGACCAGTATATCGACGAGTTCCTGGACAACATGGACAGGCTGAACGTGAAGCGCGCCCACCGCTACCCGCGGGCCACCCAGGAAGTTCCGGGCATCATTAGCATCATCAAGCGTCTGGAAGAGCAGGGCTACGCCTACGCTTCCGAGGGCGACGTTTATTTCCGCGTGGGTCGCTCCCAGGACTACGGCAAGCTGAGCCGGCGCAGCCGCGAGGGGCTGCTCGCCGGGGCCCGCATCGAACCCGGAGCGGGTAAGGAAGACCCCATGGATTTTGCCCTGTGGAAGGGGGCAAAACCGGACGAGCCTGCTTGGGAGAGCCCCTGGGGTCCCGGTCGGCCCGGCTGGCACATCGAGTGCACCGCCATGTCCATGGAATACTTGGGGGAGACCGTCGACATCCACGGCGGCGGTCAGGACCTGGTGTTTCCCCACCACGAGAATGAGTTGGCCCAGAGCGAGGCCTACACCCAGAAGGTGCCTTTCGCCCGTCACTGGGTGCACAATGGGCTGCTGCACATGGGCGACGACAAGATGAGCAAGTCGCTGGGCAACCTGGTGGCGGTGTCCGATGCCTTGGAACGGCACACATCAGACGCGTTCCGACTGCTGTTCCTCAGCACCCACTACACCCATCCTCAAACCTACAGCGAAGAGAAATTCAACTCCATGGAGAGGGCCGCGGAACGCCTGCGCACTCCAATAGGTCGTCCGCCAAACGAGGATGCCCGCGAAAGCGTTGACCCGGGTCCCTTCCGTGAGCAGTTTCTGGAAGCTATGGAAGCCGACCTGAACACCCCCCAAGCCTTGGCCGCACTCTTCGACCTGGGCCGTGAGATAAATCGCGCCTCAGAAGAAGGCAAGGCGGTCAAGGAAGCGCAGGAGACCTTGGTCGCCTTGGGCGGGGTGCTGGGCCTCACTCTCCAGGACCACCGCCCACGTGGGCATCAGCAGGTGGAACCCTTCGTCGACCTGCTGTTGGGCATCCGGGGACAACTGCGCTCCGTCAAGCAGTATGCCATCGCAGACGCCATTCGCTCCGGTCTCTCCGACTTGGGCATCGCCTTGGAAGATACCCCCCAGGGCACCGAGTGGCGCTATACCAACTCATCGTCTACCCAATAGCGTATGTGGCACCGCGAGACCCCTCCTTTGCGCGGGCTGCATTCCCGGAGTCAACTCGTATGATTGACCCGTCGTTACCGGGTGCTATCGCGCAGACCGTGGGCGAGGAGCACGTCCTTAGTGACGCGACGGACCTCGACCATTTCTCAGGAGACGCCCTATCCCCTTCCCGGGCCTTTCGTGCTTCGACCTTGCTGTCCAAGACCGCCGACCTCGTTGTTGCGCCTGGGTGTACAGCCGAGGTAGCGGACGTCATCAAGCTGGCGGCCGCGAGCGATACGCCCATCGTGCCCCGTGGAGGAGGGACGGGTGTCATGGGGGCTGCACTGCCGGTACGGGGGGGCATCGTACTGGATCTTAGGCGCCTGAACGCCGTGCTGGAAATCGATCCCCAGGGACGCACGGTGCAGGTGGAAGCGGGGGCGGTGCTGGAGGACGTGAACAACGTCCTCGAACAGCAGGGGCTGATGCTGGGCCACGACCCTTGGAGCGTGCCCATCGCCACCATCGGGGGCACCATCTCCACCAACGGGGTTGGCTACCTGGCCGCGGCCCATGGCCCCATGGGCGAGCAGGTCTTGGGCCTGCAGGCGGTGCTTCCATCGGGGGAGATACTGAGAACTCCATCCGTTCCCAAGTATTCTGCTGGTCCCAACCTCAACCACCTGTTCATCGGCGCGGAGGGAGTCTTCGGCGTGATCACTCAAGCCAGCCTGCGGGTGGCCGCTACGCCGGAAGCGCGTCAATTCATCGCGTTCCGCTTCCCCACGTTCAACCACGGTTTCGATGCCGTCGCGGAAGCCTTTTCCTTGGGTCTTCGCCCCACACTGATGGATCTCACCGAGGAGGGCACGGGAACCGTGCTCTACCTGATGTTCCAAGGCTACAGGGAACTGGTGCAAACGGAGATTTCCCGCTGCCAACTACTCTGCGCTCAACAGAGCGGCAAGAACCTTGGCCCCGGACCCACCGAGGAATACTGGAACCAGCGGTATGACATCGCTCTCGACTACCGCGACGAAGTGCAACACCTCCCTCGCAGGGAGAGATGGAAGCGTCGGCGCTGGGGGTTCGACTACCTGCACATGGCCCTGCCGGTATCCCAGGTACTGCACTACCGCGCGCAGGCTACGGAGTTGCTGACCCACTGGGGTGTCGAAGTGAGGGAATATGCCGTGTGGGGACGCCCCGAACTGTTCTCCATGCTCGTCCGACCTGTCTCTAACCGCCCTGATTCCGAGAAGTTCGCAGATGCTGTCGATGCCGTGCTCCAGCTGGCGCAGGACATGGGTGGCACCATGGAATACTGCCATGGGACAGGCATCAAGCTTGCGCACCTTCTAGCCCGCGAATGGGGGGTGGGTCTCGACGTCGTTCGGGCCATGAAACAGTCCCTCGACCCAGCCAACATCATGAACCCCGGCAAGCTGGGCCTCTAGGGGCGTTAGGTGCGACACGTCGCGATTCGCTGCCACGATGAGACCGAGACACTGCGGATGCAGATCTGCGAGGTGAAGGATGGCTGACGGTCCGGTAAACCTGTTCGAGTACGAAGAGATCGCCAAGGAGCGGATCAACAAGTCGGACTACGACTACATCGCTGGCGGGGCCACCGATGAGATCACAATCCGGCGGACACGGGCCGTGCTCGACTCCATCATGCTGCGTCCCAACATGATGGTCGACATCAGCCAGCGGGATCTCTCCACCACGGTGCTCGGGCAGCCCATCAACCTCCCGCTCATGCTCGACCCCGCAGGCCATCACTCCATGGCTTCCGAAGAGGCCGAGCTTGCCACCGTCCGCGCGGCCGGAGCGGTGGGCACGGTGATGGTCCTCAGTTCCCATGCCTCCCGCACCCTGGAAGATGTGGCGCAGGAAGCTACGGGCCCCATCTGGTTCCAGCAGTACCTTTTCAAAGACCGCGAACTTACGCTGGAAATGGCGAATCGCGCGGAGGAAGCGGGCTACAGTGCCATCTGCCTGACCGCCGATGCCAAGGTGCCTCCAAAGCGGGAGCGCAACATACGGAACAACTACGTCGGCGGTGCGTCCCCCAACTACTCGAAGATCGACCTGGGGACTCACACCTCGGCCTTTGGGGCCGATGCCCCGGCCGGACCGCGGGACATCCGCGACCCTGCAGCCACTTGGGAAGACCTTGACTGGTTCGCCTCCAACATCCGGCTGCCAGTGGTGGTGAAGGGCATCATGCGAGGCGACGACGGGCGCCGCTGCGCTGAGTACGGGGCAAGAGGGGTCATCGTCTCGAACCATGGAGGTCGCTACCTCGATACCACCTATGCCAGCATCGAAGTGCTGCCGGAAGTGGTTGACCAAGTGCAGGGCCGGATCGAGGTCTACCTCGATGGTGGCATGAGGCGGGGCACCGACATCCTGAAAGCCCTGGCCTTGGGGGCACGGGCTGTCCTCATGGGGCGTCCTCTATTCTGGGGGCTGGCCGTGGATGGCGAGGCTGGGCTTGGGGCCGTCCTCACCATGCTGCGGGACGAACTGAGCGGGGCCATGGGAATGTGCGGCCGTCCCACCATCGACTCCATCGACCGGGACGTCATCGGGACCGTGTCACCCCTGCTGGGGCTGTTTCCCCAGTCAGGAGCGTTCAGGTAGCGCAGTTACAAGCCACCCTACCTACCATGCTAACTCAAGGTCTCCTCGGCTCGGGCTAGGGATCCCGTCTAATTCACAGTACTCCCTGCTAGTGCGCCGAACGTCTGCTTCATTGGAGTCCCGTCCTGCAGGGCGCACAGGATTGTCGGGCCCTGTGTGTAGGCGATAATCGTCAGGATTACAAGGATAACGACAGTTGTAGCACTCATAACTAATGAGGTGCCCCCTTGTGGCAAAGGTGTTTGGCGACTTGGCGGTTCACCAGGGACACAGGCAAGGCCTCAAGGGGGCATAGAGCCTTGCACCCGATGCCGGTTGTCCATACCTGTGCCTTCTGTGACCGCCAAGTCGCACGCAGCCTACCTTCAGCTGCAGGGGAGCGTCAAGATTGGCCATTGCCAGACATGGGGTTGGGATTGATGACACTTGACGCGTACCGCACGACCACTAGCCAAGTGAATGCCCTGTGACATCCACCAGGAAGGGCAGGGGCTGTTCTGTCGGCCCCAAAACCATCAAAATAGGTAGCGACATAACAAGATTCGCCTACGGGAGTCGACGAATGAAGCTTGCCAGCCGCATGGATGATCTTGGGACCGAGGCCGCTTTTGAGATGCTGGCCAAGGCGAGGGCCTTGGAAGCCCAGGGACGGCATATCGTCCACATGGAGATCGGGGAACCCGATTTCGATACCCCGGAGGACGTGGTGGGGGCTGGGACGAATGCCCTGCACCAGGGTTATACCCATTACGGGCCGACGGCCGGTCTTCCGGAGCTCAGAGACGCAATTGCCCGCGATGCTGGGCCGATACGCGGCGTCGAGTTTTCACCCGATTCAGTGGTGGTGATGCCCGGGGCCAAGCCCGTCATGTTCTTCACCATCCTCGCCCTGGCCGAGCCGGGTAACGAGGTGGTTTACCCCAACCCAGGTTTTCCCGTGTTCGAGTCCATGGTGCGCTTCTGCGGGGCCAAGGCCGTTCCCATGCGCTTCCCCGAAGAGAAGGCCTACCATCCCGACCTGGACGATCTGGAAGCCAACATCAACGAGAATACCCGGCTCATCGTCATCAACTCGCCGCAGAACCCCACCGGGGCGGTGATGACCCCCGACGAACTGGGGGCCATCGCCGAGATGGTGCGACAACACGAGGACCTGTACGTCCTCTCCGACGAGATATACAAGGACATCATCTACGACGGCGAGCACAACAGCATCATCTCCCTGCCCGGCATGGCCGAGCGGACCGTCATCCTGGACGGGTTCTCCAAGAGCTATGCCATGACCGGCTGGCGGCTGGGCTACGG
>JAAXIE010000077.1 GCA_012270525.1 Dehalococcoidia bacterium
TGGTCCATGAACTGCGAAAGCTGGGAACCGCCGAAGAACTCCCTCACGGCCGCCACCAACGGGCGTATGTTAACCAGTGCTTGGGGCGTGGCCTGTTCGGGATCGATGAGGGTCATGCGCTCCTTGACCATGCGCTCCATGCGCAGCAGCCCCACGCGCATCTGGTCCTGCACCAGTTCGCCCACGGCCCGCACGCGGCGGTTGCCCAGGTGGTCGATGTCGTCGACCATGCCCTCGGCGTTGTTGATCCGCACCATCGCCCTGAGTACGGACACGATATCTTTCAGGGTGAGGATGGTTTCCCGTTCATCCAAGTCAAGCCTGTTGTTCAGCTTGTAGCGTCCCACCCTGCCCAGGTCGTACCTCCGTGGCTCGAAGAACAGGTTCCGTATCAGGAGACGGGCATTCTCCAAGCTTGGAGGCTCGCCGGGACGCAGCCTGCGGTAGAACTCCATCTGGGCACTGGCGATCTGCCTTGCCTTGGTGCGGTCGTAATCGTCGCCGGGCCGCAGCCAAGCCCAGACCTCCCGCAGATCATCTTCCTTGAATGCGCTTTCGGGCTCCTCGATAAGGGGTTCCCGGTCGAGGGTGGAGCGGACGTACTGGTTGACCGGGTCGGTATCCACCTCCTCGAAGATGGGTATGATTTCGTCCTCGCTGGCATAACCCAAGGCTCGCAGGAAGGTGGTGGCCGATACCTTCCGCTTGCGGTCTACCTTGACCGAGAGAACGTTGCGATAGCTCGTCTCGAACTCCAGCCAAGCCCCGCGGGACGGGATCAGCTTGGCCGAGCAGAGATCGCGGTCACTGGACAGGTCCTTCTGCACCACGAAATAAACACCGGGGGAGCGCACCAACTGGCTCACCACTACCCGCTCCGCGCCGTTGATGACGAAGGTTGCGTTGCTGGTCATCATGGGTATGTCCCCCATGAAGACCTCCTGCTCCTTGATCTCCCCAGTCTCCTTCAGCAGAAGACTGCAACGCACGTACAGAGAGGCAGAATAGGTGACCTCACGCTCCTTGCACTGTTCCGGGGTATACTTGGGGTCGCGGAAGTAATGGTCGTGAAAGGAGAGTTCATACTTGTTGCCGGTGTAGTCCTGGATGGGAGAGACCTCGCGGTAGACGTCGCGCAGCCCATCGGTCTTGTACCATTCGAAGGAGTGCAACTGGCTCTGGATCAGGTAGGGCACCTCCATGACCTGTGGGATGCGGGCATACGACTTGACTGCGGGGACGACGCCGATATCACTGTGGGTAGGGGCCAATGCCATGCTTGCATTCTCCTTGGGGGCGGGTGGATTGGGGCTACCGGAAGAAGACAGGTGAATCCGCGGTGTGGGCAAAGGGCAGACAGGGGCACGCTAACAGACAACGCATAGTTGCAAACATGCAGTCTACCCGATATTTTGGGGTTGTCAACCCCTCGTGCGGTGGTTCGAAGAAACTCGATACCCTCCAAGGCAATCTCATTTCCGGCTTTACACCAACTTCCTCGAGCATGACATCCTTCGTTGACACTCTCTGAGCCGCCCCAATACACTCCAACTGATGTCCCGGATCACCATTTCCAAGCCTTGTACGGGCAGCCCTTGCGCGAGTACTTCTCCCCGAGGCGTTTCCGGGTATCGCCCTTCTTCCGAAAAGCAATCCTGACAGCCGGGCCAGCGAATCCTTGACCACGACACCTCGCATACTCGAAGGTCTGAATCCCACGCAGCGAGAGGCGGTGGAGACCGCCGAAGGGCCACTGCTCATCGTAGCTGGCCCGGGCAGCGGCAAGACGCGAGTCATCACCCACAGGGTCGCCTACCTTATGGGGGCATACGGCGTACGGCCCTACCGAATCCTAGCGGTGACCTTCACCAACAAAGCCGCCCGGGAGATGCGTGACAGGTTGGACCGTCTGGCAGGCCCAACTGCCAAGGATGTCGTCATGTCGACCTTCCACTCTTTTTGTGTACGAGTGTTGCGCCGGGAAGGACATCGCATCGGCATCGATACGGGCTTCACCATCTACGACGACGACGACCAAGGCAGCGTGTTGAAGGAGGCCATTGAGATGGCCGACCTGGATAGCAAGCGCTTTCCCCGCCGTGCCGTCCAGGGAATCATCTCCAAGGCCAAGAGCACAATGGTCGACCCAAGAGCCATGGCCCAGAACCCAGCCAGCTATTTCGAGGAGCGTGTTTCCCGCGCCTACCAGCGCTACGAGGAGTTGATGGCCCGCAACAATGCGGTGGACTTCGACGACCTGCTGCTGAAAGCGGTGCAACTGTTCCGGAACGATGCCGAGGTGCTGGAGCAGTACCAGGAGCGGTTCCAGCACGTGATGATCGACGAATTCCAGGATACCAACGTGGTGCAGTACCGGTTGGCCAGGCAGGTGGCTGGTGGTCATCGAAACATCTGCGTGGTTGGTGATCCAGACCAGTCGATTTACTCTTGGCGCAATGCCGACATACGGAACATCCTCAGTTTCCAAAACGACTACCCCGACGCCAAGATCGTCAACCTGGTGGAGAACTACCGCTCCACCAACACTATCCTCAGGGCTGCCCAGAACGTCATCGGTGAGAACCCGATGGCCCTCCGCAAGGAATTGCACACCAGCCGGGGCGAGGGCATACCCATCACGGTTGCCGAGGCCCACACGCCGGAGGAAGAAGCCGAGTTCGTCGTGGGCCAGGTGACCCGCTTGCAGAAGGAGGAGGGAGTCCCAGCCCATGATTGCGCGGTGATGTACCGCATCAACGCCCAGTCACGACCCTTGGAGGAAGCCTGCCTGCGGCGGGGAATGCACTACCGCCTTGTGGGGGGGGCCCGTTTCTACCAGCGCAAAGAGGTCAAGGACCTCATGTGCTACCTGCGCCTTCTGGCCAACCCCAACGACGCCGTGAGCCTGCGCCGGGTGATCAACGTGCCTCCCCGTGGGATCGGGCAACGCTCCGTGGAGGACTTGGAGCGCTGGGCCACCCACCAGGACGTCCCTCTCTTCACCGCCATCCAGCAGATGGCCGACGGCGAGGCGGCCAGCCCGGTGGGAGCGCGGGCCACCAGCACATTGCGTGGCTTCTACCGGATGATTCACGACCTAGCCGAACTCAGCCGCGAGGTGGACGTGGTGCAGCTCTTGGATGCCTTGCTGGAGCGCACCAAGTACCACGACTACCTGCAGGAGAAAGTGGAGCACCCCGACGAAAGGTGGGAAAACGTGATGGAACTCCGGGCGGTGGCCCAGGAGTTCGAAGACCTCGACCCTCCCGAAGGGCTCCTCTCGCTTCTGGAACGCTTCGCCTTGGTAGCCGACGTGGACAACTATGAGGATACCGCCGAGGGCGTGACTCTCATCACCCTGCACCAAGCCAAGGGTTTGGAGTTCCCCGTGGTGTTCCTTGTGGGCATGGAGGAAGGGATGCTGCCCCACATCCGCTCCTTCGACGACGAGGACCAGATGGAAGAGGAGCGCCGCCTTTGCTACGTGGGCATCACCCGTGCCAGGGACCGCCTCTTCCTGGTGCGCTCCTTCCGACGGGGAGGCCGAGGATACAGCGGGAGCGGTCCCAGTATCCCGTCCCGGTTCCTTCAGGACATCCCCCGCGAACTGGTCCAAGCTCCCGAAAGACCCCCCTCTTCCCGGCCGGGCCCACACGCAGGCTCCGCATGGGGTAGGTATGCCACTGTTGAAGCCGAAGCACCCGAAATGGACCTCAAGCCCGGCGACAAAGTGCTACACAGGATGTTCGGGGAGGGCATGGTCATCAACTGCGTCTCGGTCAACGGGGATATGCAGGCCACCGTTGCCTTCGACGAGAAGACAGGCGTAAAGAAGCTCCTGCTCGGCATCGCTCCGTTGCAGAAGCTGTAGCCGTTCGTCGCTCAGTTCCACTAGAGCCTGCATCCTTGGTGCGCTTCACTCTGCCCGTTGGCTTGCTTCGGATCATCCCACTCCAAAGGTCATTGTACCGACTTTTGCCGTCGCTCCCTATCTATGGACTTTCTGCGGCACGCGGCCCTATCATACGAGAAATGGCTACGATAGTAGGGACGGATACCGCAATAGCGGAGGAGTTGGTGTCCCATATCCGGCAGTACCTGCCCGAAGAGCAGGTGCATCGGATTGAGGGTGCCTATGCTTACGCTTGCCGGTGTCACGACGGCCAGACCCGGCGGTCGGGCGAACCCTACGTGCACCATCCCTTGAACACGGCTCTGGTGCTAGCCGACCTGCGCTTGGATGCCGATACCCTCTGCGCCGCCCTGCTCCATGACGTTATGGAAGACTGCGGCGTCACCTACCGGGACTTGGAGAGGGAGTTCGGCGACGAGGTGGCCCGCTTGGTAGACTCGGTAACCAAGCTCACCCGTATGGACTACGAGAAGCTGGGACGGACCTACTCCGAAGACCGACTGAACGACGAGAGCCTGCGCAAAATGCTGGTTGCTATGGCCAACGACGTGCGGGTGGTGCTTATCAAGCTGGCGGACAGGCTGCACAACATGCAGACGCTGCCCGCCCTCTCGCCGGAACGCCAGAAGGCCATCGCCCAGGAAACCCTCGACATCTACGGGCCTCTGGCCCACCGCTTGGGCATCTGGGACATGAAATGGCGCTTGGAAGACTTGGCCTACCGCCACCTGGAGCCGGAGAAGTACCACCAGATTTCGGGCATGCTCGCTTCCAAGCGCGCCCAGCGCGAGGAGTACGTAGAGAGGGTCTCCGACGTGTTGGCTGGCGAACTGGAACAGTCGAATATCAGGGCCCAGGTTACCGGCCGCCCCAAGCACATCTACAGCATCGCCCGCAAAATCGACAAGTACGAATCGCAGCAGAAGACCCGCACCGACATCTACGACCTCTACGCCCTGCGCGTGCTGGTGGAGACCAAGGCTGACTGCTATAACGCCTTGGGGACCGTGCACAACTTGTGGCGTCCAATTCCGGGGCAGTTCGACGATTACATCGCCAACCACAAGGACAATATGTACCAGTCCCTGCACACTACAGTGATGTGCGAGGGTGCGGTACCCCTGGAAGTGCAGATTCGCACCCACGACATGCACCAGGTTGCCGAGTACGGTGTGGCCGCCCACTACCGGTACAAGGAAGGCAGCTCCTTGGACATGCGTTTCGAGGAGAAGATGGCTTGGCTCCGCCAGCTTCTGGAGTGGCAGCGGGAGGTCACCGCCACCGATGAATTCCTGGAGACCGTCAAGACCGACCTGTTCCCAGACCAGGTGTTCGTATATACCCCCAAGGGAGATATCGTGGAGCTTCCGACCGGCTCCACACCCTTGGACTTCGCTTACAAGATCCACACCGAGTTGGGTCACCGCTGCGTCGGGGCCAAGGTTAATGGCCGGCTGGTCTCCCTGGACTGCCCGCTGAAGAGCGGGGACACCGTGGAGGTGGTAAGCACCAAGGTGGCCCGGGGACCGCGCCTGGACTGGTTGAACCCCAATCTCGGTCTGCTGAAATCGGCTTCCGCCCGGCAAGCGGTGCGCCAGTGGTTCCGGCGCCAGCAGCGGGGCAGCAACATGCAGCGTGGTCGCGAGGTGCTGCGCCGCGAGTTGAAGCGTCTGGGCGCCACCATGGAAGAAACCAAGGTGGCCCAGAACTTTGGATACAGCAACCTCGATGAGTTTCTGGCGGCCCTGGGTTCGGGGGTGATCACCGAGAACCAGGTCTTCGCACGGCTCACGTCCCTGCAGACGGGGCCACGCCCAGGCGAGGGTCCCCATCCGGCTGAGGTCCCTCTCTCCAGCCCCACATCGGGTATCCAGGTCTTGGGCGTGGGGGACCTGTTGATGCGTATGGGACGCTGCTGCAGCCCGCTGCCCGGAGACGACATCGTGGGCTTCGTCACCCGCACCAATGGCGTGACAGTGCACAAGAGTGGATGTCCCAACCTCCGGAATGTGGACGAGCGGGAAAGGCTGGTTGATGTGGAATGGGGCCACACCCAGCAGCTTTACCCAGTGCGGGTCAGCATCCTCGCTTGGGACCGGGTGGGCCTGCTCAGCGATGTCACCACTCGGGTGTCAGAAGAAAGGGTCAACATCGCGTCGGTAAACACCACAGAGCACAGCGACGGCACCTGCACGCTTTCACTCACCCTCTATACCACGGGCACCGACCAGCTCAGCCGCCTTTTCTCCAAGCTGGAAGGAGTGCGTGGGGTGATACGCGCGGTACGCACCAATGGTGAGTCCACCGCCAGCGAAAAGGGGCGCACCCCTTCGGCTACCAGGAACTAGGCATCTGATTCCGGTTGACGAAGAGTACGCTGCAACCTCAGGATGCCATCATCAGGATCTGCAGGTCGGAAGAATCATCCGCCGCAGGACAGTAGGGAGGTAAGTATTGCCCAGTGAAAGGTCGGCGCGCACCTCGGAGCGACGCCGCATAAGGAATCGTCAGACGCGCAGGGCCACCCGCACCATAGTCACCAGTGCAACCAGTTCACTGCGCGACAGCAGCCCCGAGGAAGCCGAGCCTGCCGTGCGACAAGCCATCCGTGCCCTGGACCGGGCGGTGCGCAAGGGGGTGCTGCACCGCAACAACGCAGCCCGGCGCAAGGCCCGCCTGATGGCCAAGGTCAACGCTGCACAGAACGCCTCCTGAACATGTTCTAATAGTGACATCTCTTCGTTGACACCCTCCGCTAGCTGTGGGTAGAGTTTCACCCAATCGCATTAGAACACGGTGGGGGGTGGCATGAGAGTGAACAAGGGTCTATCACCACGGCAGGAGCGGATGCTGGAGTTCATCCGCCAGTTCATGAGGGAGAACGGGCTTCCTCCAACAATACGGGACATCCAGACGGCGTGTGACATCAGTTCCACGTCGGTTGTGGACTACAACCTGCGACAATTGCAACGAGCCGGCTACCTGAACCGCCGGCCCGACGTGGCCCGGGGCAT
>JAAXIE010000198.1 GCA_012270525.1 Dehalococcoidia bacterium
TGGAGGTGCTGCGGATCATCAACGAGCCAACCGCCGCCTCGCTGGTCTATGGAATGGACAAGCAGAGCGCCAACAGCAAGATTGCTGTTTTCGACTTGGGGGGAGGCACCTTCGACATCACCCTGCTGGAGATGGGAGAAGGAGTGCTGGAGGTAAAGTCAACCAACGGGGATACCTACCTTGGCGGTGACGACTTCGACCAGGAAATCATGAACTGGCTTATCCGCGATTTTCGCCAGGAAACAGGCATCGATCTGACCAACGACCGCATGGCGGTGCAGAGATTGCGGGATGCCGCGGAGAAGGCGAAGGTGGAGCTCTCCACCGTGTTGGAGACCGAAATCAACCTTCCATTCATAACCGCCGACGCCAGCGGGCCCAAGCACTTGGTGCTGACCCTGAGCCGGTCGCGCTTGGAGCAGATGGTCTCTGCCCTGCTGGACCGCGTTCAAAGGCCCTGCCAGCAGGCCCTGGAGGACGCGGGGTGGTCTGCCACAGACATCAGCGAGGTCATCCTGGTGGGGGGCATGACCCGGATGCCTGCAGTGCAACAGAAGGTGGGCCAGATGTTCTCCAAGGACCCCCATCGTAGCGTCAACCCGGATGAGGCCGTAGCCCTCGGGGCTTCCGTCCAAGGAGGGGTCCTTACCGGGGACGTACGGGACATCCTGTTGCTGGACGTGACGCCACTCACGCTCGGACTGGAGACATTGGGCAGCGTATCCACCGCCCTCATTGCGCGCAACACCACCATTCCCACCGCCAAGACTGAGACCTTCACCACGGCCGCCGACGGGCAGACCAGCGTAGAGATACATGTGCTGCAGGGCGAACGCCCCATGGCGGGCGATAACAAGTCCATCGGGCGTTTCATCCTGGACGGCCTGCTGCCAGCCCCGCGAGGGGTACCCCAGATTGACGTGACTTTCGACATCGACGCCAACGGCATACTGAGTGTGGCCGCGCGGGACAAGGGGACCGGGCGGGAACAGAAGATAGTAATCCAGCCCGATTCGGGCTTGGCCAAGGACGACATCGACCGGATGGTCAATGAGGCACAGCAGTTCGCCGCCGAGGACCAGCGCAAGCGCGAGGAGGCGGAGGTGCGCAACCAAGCTGAGAGCCTGGTCTACAACACCGAGAAAATGCTGGCTGATAACGCCGACAAAGTACCCGAGGACCTGAAGCAAGAGGTGGAAGGCAAGATCGCCACGCTGAAGCAGGCCCTTCAGAACAACGACGTGGGCGCAATGCAATCGGGGATTGCCGACCTGAACGCCAGCCTGCAACGCTTGGGCCAAGCGGTCTACAGCCAGACGGGAACTTCTGCGGGTCCGGACACGGACATTAGCCCGGATGACGGCGACCAGCCAGGGGGCACCGTCGAGGGCGAGTACCGCGAACTCTAGCCGAGTTCCACAGTAATTTGGGAAGCGGTCACGGTCTATTCAGAGTATAATAGGCTGGCCAAAGGCACACGAGGTGAGAGACACATGGGGGAGACACTCCAGGACTCAGAAGAAGGCACAATGGTCACCGGAGATAGACTTTCAAGCATCTCCTTTGCCGAGGATGACGATCTGAATCCTTTGCAGATGTACGGCTTGGGGCTGCTGGAGCGGGCCATGGCCGTGCGACGCAGCTATCAGGACGACCCAGACAAGGACGCTTGGCTCATGAACGCCATCAATCGGGCTGTGTATGCCGCCTATCTCGACTGCGTGGACGAAGGGGTGGGTGAGAGCGCGAAAGCTCTGCTGCGCCAAGGAGCTGAAGCCTAGTAGTCGTACGCTGCAAGGCACCCTGCTAGGCCAGCCGATGGGCGGGGAAGATGTGTTGTTCCACGCTGCGGACCGTTTCTTCCGCAAAGTCCCACATCCGCTTTCTTAGAGGC
Source organism: Dehalococcoidia bacterium (assembly GCA_012270525.1). The sequence continues at coordinate 1,895 of JAAXIE010000198.1, forward strand.
TCATCGACTTCGGGAACGGTCGTGTCGCGAAGCACCTCCAAGCCGTAACGCTCCATGTACGACTGGGGTATGCGGTCAGGCCATTCGGTTTCCAGCATGATGCCGTAGGCCAACGACCAGCAACGGGCTACTGCGGCTTGGTCGTAACCACCCCCGCCCATCGCCACCCATGGTAAGCCCAGATTGGCCAACTCGGTGACCGCCTGGACATAGCCTCGGGAGGTCAGCATCAGATGGGTGAGGGGGTCGGTCTGGTAGCTGTCAATACCCAACTGGCCCACCAGGACGTCCGGCTTGAAGGCCTCCACCAGAGGGGGCAGTATCCTACGGAAAGCCCACAGGTAGATCTCGTCGCCTGTATAGGGGAACAGCGGTATATTCACAGAGTAGCCCCGTCCGTCGCCCACTCCTGATTCCTCCACCTGACCCGTGCCGGGAAAGAGGAACCGGCCCGACTCGTGGATGGAGAGCGTCAACACCTGGTCCGAATCGTAGAAGATGTCCTGCACGCCATCCCCGTGGTGAGCGTCTATGTCCACGTAGAGCACCCTCATGCCACGTGACAGCAAGTGCCGGATGGCTACGGCGGGATCGTTGAATACGCAAAACCCTGAGGCATGGGTCACGGCGGCGTGGTGCAGCCCACCGGATATGTTGAAGGCAACATCTACCTGCCCGTCGGCCACCATGTGGGCCGCGACGAGGGAAGCTCCCGTGCTGAGGCATGCCTACTCGTACATTCCGGGGTAGGTCGGGTTATCTCCCCCAGCCCCGAAGTTGAACACGGCTTGGTCATGCATTCCTATCCCGCTGCTGAACCCCCTCACTGCTTCCAGATACTCGGAAGCATGGACGGTTCGTATCTCCGAGTCAGTCGCGGGGCGTGGCTTCACCAAGCTGGAGTCTTCGAGCGAGAAAGCTCCGTAGGCATCCAACAGTTCGTATGTATAACGCAGACGGGTGGCCCTCAGAGGATGATCGTCCCTCAGGACGTGCGTGGACATAGCGTCGTCGTAGACGAATGCTGCTCTCCTAGCCATGGGACTCCTTCCTTTGTAGCGAAGGTGGTTGGAACGTTGGGACTCGCGGGGTCGCCGGGTAAACGCGATGCCCTGAAATGCCGGGGGTGAGTGCGGTGTAGTACCATATTAGCCACGGGAGCGAGAAGAAGAAACCGGTCCCAGCCATGGGGGCCCGACCTACCGGTTACCTAGGGAATCGTTCCAGCCGACCAGATCCTCATGCATCGCGAGCATCGCGAACGTGACCAGCAGTGAAAGGAGACCCTTGACTACCCAAGAGCGACAAGCGTACCTCGACTCTATTCTGAAAGAGCGGGGCTACGTGTTCGATATGCACAAGATCATGGCGAGTGCGGACTTCGAGTGGCTGAAGGCACTGACGCCCTTCACGGTGTACACCTACACCGGCCAGCGTATTCTGGACCGCAAGACCAAAGAACTGATCCAGACCGCGGTTGAGACGGCCCTCAAGGCTGATGTGGACCAGATACGAGAGCACATCCGCTTGGCCATCGACCATGGAGCCAGCCCCCAAGAGGTACTGGAAGCCTTGGAATGCGTGGTCTTGCCCATGGGCATGCTGGCCCTGAGGCGTGGTCTGCAGGCGTGGGCGGCCGAGACCGGACTGGAGATGCTGGAACCGAAACCGGCGGACGATTAGGGCGTGCCCCAGAAGGATGTACCACGGGAGGGACTGGTCTGCCCCCCTTGGTGAGGGAAGTGCCATTGCAACTGGCCACCATTGCACCTGCCTGGATGAGGGCGAGAACACCTTCATACTTCCATAGTCCATGGCGACGAGGTAGCTGGCATGGCATATGAGGCAATAGTCAAACACGGTTTCGCGATAACGTTGGGGTTGATCGCCCTTGTATCAGTGGTGTTGTCCGGGACAACCGCGTCTGCCACTTCGCCATCGTGTTCCAACCGAACTGCGGTTCCATCGCCGGACACCAACGCGGGACTGGTGAGAGACTGCGACAACTTGATGGCAGCGAAGGACGCGCTGGGCGACGCAGACAGTCTGAACTGGAGCTATGACCGAGGAATCACGAATTGGGAAGGGGTCACAGTAGGAGGCAGCCCGGAGCGGGTTACCAGGCTGAGGCTCGTGAACTTGGGTGTATCAGGCGACATCCCGAGAGATTTGGGGTCCCTGTCCAAGCTCACTCACCTGTACCTCAACGGCAATGCGCTGGGAGGAGAAATACCTGTGGAGTTGGGGTCTCTGTCCAATCTCACCGTCCTCAATCTCGCCAGGAACCAGTTGACGGGCTACATACCGACGCAGTTGGGCTCTCTGTCCAAGCTCAAGGTACTCAATCTCGGGGGGAACCAGTTGACCGGCGCCATCCCC
>JAAXIE010000107.1 GCA_012270525.1 Dehalococcoidia bacterium
ACATCTGGGCCTACTACACCCGCAACCTCGTCCGACCCGTGGCCCTGTCCACCCAGAAGGTCGATGTCATAATCGGGAACCCGCCTTGGATCAACTACAACCAGACCGTCGGTGACCTGCGCACCGGCTTGGAAAGCCTCAGCAAGCAGACCTATGGCATCTGGCAGGGCGGACGTTACGCCACCCAGCAGGATGTTGCTGGTCTCTTCTTTGCCCGCAGTGTCGACCTCTACCTGAAGGATGGGGGCGTCATCGGCATGGTCATGCCCCACAGTGCTCTGCAAACTGGTCAGTACTCCAAGTGGCGCACCGGCACATGGCCTTTGAACCGACGGGGCAAGGGCAGAGGTCGAGCGACTGGACGTAGCCTGGGAGTCGACTTCAGCCACAAAACGGCTTGGGATCTGGAGCGTCTGGAACCCAACACCTTCTTCCCCATACCGGCATCGGTGGCCTTCGCACGGCGGTTGGGGATTGGTGAAGAGGGAACACCCTTGGCAGGTAAGGTTGAACGTTGGCGTGGAAAGGCTGGCGCACCAGATGCTTGGCGTGAAGGCTTGGCCATAACCGACACATCCGTGGCTGGAGAGTCGCCATATGCCAAGTTCTCCAGAAATGGGGCCACTATCTTCCCGCGATGCCTGTTCTTTGTGGAAGAGATTCAGAACACAGCCGTCGTCCAAGCTGCGCAGACGGTTACCGTCAAGCCCCGTCGCAGGGACAATGAGAAGCGTCCCTGGAAGGGCTTGGACCGGAGTAAGATTACTGACCAAGCCATCGAGCGTGCCCATGTATTCGATGTACACCTTGGGGAAACCGTAGTTCCCTACGCCACGCTAGAGCCCCTCCGGGCGGTTCTACCGATTGACAGAGATGGACTACTCCTTCCTCTTGATGATAAGGGGGTCGGTGGCATTCGGTTGGGACGTCTCGACCGCAGGATGCGCGATCGCTGGCGAGATATCAGTGGCCTGTGGGAATCTAACAAGGCTCCCGGTAGTGCGTTAAGCCTGGCGCAGCGATTAGACTACCATCAGGAGCTTTCAGCGCAACTTGATTGGCAAAAGGACGCTGCAGATAGACCGATCCGGGTCGCTTATACAAGCTCTGGCCAACCAACTGCTGCTTTGCTGCTACAGGATGATTCTTTGGTGGAGAATGTGCTCTTTTGGCTTACCTGCAGAAGCCTCGAGGAAGCCAATTACTTGTTGGCTATCATCAACAGCAACAAATTGGCAACTGACGTGAATCCTTACACTACGGCGAATTGGGCGGGTAATACGCGCCACCTTCACAAACATCTCTGGAAACTCCCAATCCCCGAATTCGACCCCTCCAATTCCCTGCACGCTGAGATATCCGAGGCGGGCGAGGCTGCGGCTGCTGGCGTGGCCAAGCGGTTGCCGGGCCTGCGAGAGGAGTACGGCGAGCGGTTCACCGTCACTATCGCCCGGCGGGAGCTGCGGAAGTGGCTGCGCGCCTCGGAGGAAGGTAGGGCGGTGGAGGATGCGGTTGGCAGGCTGCTTGTGGGTGGGTAGAGCGGAGCGGGCCCGCCCGTGGTCGCCAAGCTACCGAGGACAAGTTCAGCTTGACACCTTGGCAGCTTGAGCCTATCTTTGGAGCAGATACTCGGTTGTGAGTCTGGGACGGTGGCATGACTACAATGGAAGAGCGGCTCAGTTACCTTGAAGGTGTTTATGCACACGTGGCCACCAAGGCCGAGCTCAATGCTCTCGAAACCCGCTTGATGAAGGAGATGAGGAACCAAGTCAAGTGGTTCGCCGGATTCCAACTGCTCTCGATAAGCGTTACCCTGGCAGGGGTGGCCGTCTTACTCCAGTTCTTGGGATAGGACATTAGAGCGGCTACATGGCCACCCTGCGGGAGGTGCTCACCAAGGCGGACCTGTTGGAGTTGGAGAACCGTATGCTCCGGGAACTTGGCGATATACGAAGGGAAATGAACGCCCTCGTCAAATGGCTGGTTGGCCTGCAACTCCTCGGGCTTGGAGGCGTGGCCGCCATCGTTGGTTTTCTGGGATAGGACACGGTCAGATGCCTGCGGTTAAGCTAAGGCAAGGAAGTGACAGCCGTTGTGAGCGATTTTGGACGGTAATGGCTGGCAAAACAGTTTTTCAGGAGGACCGACATGGGTGAAATTCTGGGTGTTGGGACTACTCACTGGCCGGGGCTCAATATGCCCGACGAGGCGAAGAGTTGGCCTCTGATGCGCAGCCTGTCCCACGATCACCGCGTGCCAGCGGAGATGAAGAACCCCACCAACTGGCCCGAACCGATGCGCATCGAGTTCGGCGAAGACGAGGGCGTCACGTCGCACAAGGAGCACCGCCGGAGGCTGGCCAAGGCATTCCGCCGGGTGCGGGATGAAATCGACGCCTTCAATCCCGATTTCATCCTCATGTTCGGCGACGACCAGTACGAGAACTTCAAGGAAGACATAATACCCGCCTTCTGCCTGCTGGCTTACGATGAGTTCGAGTGCCGTCCCTGGGCCCAGCCCCGCTACAAGGGCAAGGCCAACTTCTGGGGCGAACCCGAGGACCACGTCATACCCATCGAGGGGCGCCCGCACGTCGCCCGCCGCCTGGCCAAGGACCTCATCGAAGAGGGCTTCGACATGGCGTACGGCTACAAGCCACTCCACTCAGGCCCCGAGGTGCTGGGTCACGCCTTCCTCAACACCTGGATGTTTTTGGACTACGACCGCAAGGGCTTCGACTACCCGCTGGTCCCTTTGGCCGTCAACTGCTACGGCAGTAGCGTCATACGCAACCGTGGTGGCATGGACCAGGACCCCAGTCTTTCCGTCGACCCGCCCTCCCCCACGCCCAAGCGCTGCTTCGAACTGGGACAGGCCATCGCCCGCGTGCTGAGGCGCATGCCGGAGCGAGCCGTGATCATGGGTTCCTCGTCCTGGTCACATGGATTCCTGACCGAGCACAACCACTTCCTCTGGCCCGACCACGAGGCCGACCGCCGCGCCTTCGAGCAGCTGCGGGACAACCGGCAGGTGGAATGGAAGAACATGAGCCTGACCCAGATCGAGGAAGCAGGCCAGCAGGAACTGCTGAACTGGGTCTGCTTGGCGGGAGCCATGCACGAATTGGGCCAGAAGACCGAGGTCATCGATTACATCGAGACCTGGGTGTTCAACTCCGAGAAGTGCATGGCCGTCTTCAAGCCGTAGGGGCGTGCAGGCGGTCTGACAGCCATCGCATAAGTGGCACCGGATCTATCCTCTGGGGAAATGTCTCAGGTGGGGAAATGTCTCAGGCCCTTGGGAAGGGTTACGTTGGAGGTGAACAGTGGCATCTTCTAACAGGCAGGGTAGCAACGGGCACGGCAGCAATGGACACGGCGGGAACGGGCATGCCGGGAACGGTGCCGTCCCTGCAGGTTCGGTCATAGGCGGCCAGCGGCCTGAGGGCATCGACAACGGCGAGTATGGCTGGTCCCAGATTGGCGTGCACGATCTGGTGCCCAAGACGGGTTACCGTGAATACTGGTACCCCGCGATAGAGGCCAACAAGGTGGGGCGCAAGAAGTACGGTTTCTTCGGCAGCCGCTACGGCAGGCGCATCAAACTGCTCGGCGAGGACATCGTGGTCTTCAGGGGGAAGGACGGCCGCTACGGTGCCGTGTGGAACCGTTGTCCCCACCGCGGTGCCCTCCTCTCCTTCGGGCGGTGCGAGTTCGAAGGCACCATCAGTTGTCCCTACCACGGCTACACCTTCGACGAAACCGGCCTGTGCGTCGGGGCCCTCACCGAGGGCCCGGAATCGGGCCTCAACGGCAAACTGCGGGTCAAGTCCTACCCCACCCAGGTGGTCAACGGTGTCGTCTACGTGTGGATGGGTCAGACCCAGCCGGTCCCCATCGAAGAGGACATACCCGAGGAGTTCTTCGACAAGAACTTCATCGTGCACACCTATTCCAAGGTGTGGCCCATCAACTGGAGCATCACCATCGAGAACTCCGGCGATTCTCACAACTCCTACATCCATCGCTTCCGCATGCGCCGGCTGCTCAACATGGAAGCCTTCCGGCAGTTGCCCGCGTTCTGGAGCGGTACCAGAGTGGTGGGAGAGACGGACAATAGCATGGGCATCGCTCCTACGGTCCATGCGCCGCAGCAGGCCTACTACCCGCTGATGGATGCCAAATGGCCCAAGCGGGTGTGGTTCCGGCCTCTGAAGGCTTGGAGGCGAGGGGTCAAGACCTTCACCGGCAAGCCCTACACCAACGAGTATCGCCTTCCCAGCATCACACGGGTCGACACCCGGAACCGGGTGCACTGTCGCTGGGCGGTGCCCATGGACGAGGACTACAGCATGATGTTCACCTTCGGCATCATGAAGGGGCGTACCTGGTGGGACCGGTTCTTCTCCCGCCTTTATTTCCAGACGATGTGGCGCTACTTCCAGATCAAGGGTATCAACGAACTGGAGGACCTTCCGGTGCAGCGCTTCGACCGGCTGGACCCAGCGGCTCCCCAGAAGCTCGGCACCAACGACCGCGCCATCATCCACTGGCGTCGCAAGATGCCCCTGAAGTCCCGCGACGCCCTGCGCCTGTGGGGCAACGACAAAGCCCAGCAGGACGCCATCGCAGCCGATGCTCTGCTGGAAGCCACCGAAAACTTCCAGCCCCAGCCGGAAGACACCCAGGTAATCGGCGCATCCCGCTAGTCCGGCAAGAGAAGCAGGCTGGGGGTCTAGAGGCGAGCCTGAGACCTCCGGTCTTGATTTCGGCGGGAAAGCTGTTCGTGCAGTGC
>JAAXIE010000075.1 GCA_012270525.1 Dehalococcoidia bacterium
CGCGGCGGACAACTGGTGCGAGGGGCAGGTACCGCAGCCCAGGTGTTGGCAAGAGAAGGCAGCCATGTGCTAGTGCGCTTGCCTTCGGGCGAAATGCGCCGCATGCTCGCCACCTGCCAGGCAACAGTCGGACAGGTGAGCAACACCGACCACAAGAACATCAGTTGGGGCAAGGCGGGCAAGACCCGCTACCGGGGACGCCGCCCCCAGGTTCGCGGGGTCTCCATGTCCCCCCGCGACCATCCTCACGGCGGTGGCGAGGGTCGTTCCCCCATCGGCATGCCCGGCCCCAAGACGCCTTGGGGCAAGCCAGCCTTGGGATATCGCACCCGGAGCAAGAAGAAGTCCAGCACTAAGCTGGTGGTACGACGGAGGCGCTAGCAGGCTATGTCCCGCTCTATCAAGAAGGGCCCATACGTTCACGAGAAGCTGATGAAGAAGGTCATGGCCGCCGAGCGATCAGGCTCAAGGGCGGTCCTGCGGACATGGTCCCGCGCTTCCACCATCATGCCCGAGATGGTCGGCCTGACCATCGCAGTGCACGACGGACGCCGCCACGTGCCCATATTCATCACCGAAAACATGGTGGGTCACAAGCTGGGAGAGTTCGCCCCTACACGCAGCTTTCGCGGTCATGTGGGCGATTCCCGGTCCGAACGCACCAGCAGGGTTACACGGAGATAACGACCATGCCCCCGGTGAAAGCAACAGCAAGAAACGTAGGTGCCTCGCCCAAGAGGCTCAAGCCCATCCTGGACCTGGTCCGTGGCATGACTGTCGATGAGGCCGTTAGTACCCTGGGCGTGCTCACCTCTCCGTGGGCCGTCACCGTAAGCAAGGTGGTGCGTTCCGCAGCAGCCAACGCCGAGAACAATATGCTGATGGACCCCGACAATCTGCGCATCACCACCATCGTGGCCGACCAGGCAACCCCGTTGAAGCGGTTCCGCCCCCGTGCCCGTGGCCGCGTCGGGCGCATCACCAAGAGGGCTTCCCACATAACCGTCGTGGTGGACGAGGAGGACATTTAGTTGGGTCATAAGACGCACCCCATAGGTTTCAGGCTGGGCATTGTCAAGGACTGGGAGACCCACTGGTTCGCCCCACGCGGGGCCCAGTATCGTGCCTTGGTCCTCGAGGACTTGGCCATACGCCGTGCCGTCCATGGCGAGTACGCCACCTTCTCCGATGCTGGCATCGCACGCGTGGAGATCGACCGCGGGGCCCAGGACCTGGTTATCAACGTGCACTCTGCTCGGCCAGGAATCCTCATCGGACGCGACGGCGAGCGGGTGAAGCGTCTGCGTACCCGGCTGGAAGATGTGGCCCAGAAGCGCATCCAGTTGAACATCATCGAGGTCGGTCAACCCGAACTCAACGCCTACCTGGTGGCCCGGAACATCGCCGACCAACTGGAGCGCCGCGTCTCCTACCGGCGTGCCACCCGTCAAGCCGCCCAGCGTGCCATGCAGGGCGGAGCAGAGGGCATCAAGATTGTTGTTAAGGGCCGCCTCACCGGCGCGGAAATCGCGCGCCGCGAAAAAGTGATGATGGGGCGTGTTCCCCTCCACACCCTGAGGGCCGATATCGACTACGACATCGCCGAGGCACGGACCGTGCAAGGACAGCTCGGCGTTAAGGTCTGGATATACAAGGGCGGTGTGTTGCCTGCCATCGTGGAAGAAGACCTGGAGGAAATGGAACCCATCGAGGTTACCATTCAGTCGCGAGAGGACGACGAAGATGCTGCAACCGAGGCGGATCAAGCACCGGAAACTACATAGAGGGCGCCGCGCTGGCAAGGCCACCGGCGGCAATGAGTTGAACTTCGGCCAGTTCGGCCTGAAGGCCCAGGAAGCTGGCTGGGTTACCGCCCGGCAAATCGAGGCCGCCCGTATCGTTATGACCCGGCACCTGCGCCGTGGCGGCGATGTCTGGGTTCGCCTCTTCCCCGACAAGTCGGTTACCAAGAAGGCCGCCGAGACCCGCATGGGCGGTGGCAAGGCCAACGTGGACCACTGGGTTGCAGTGGTCAAGCCCGGCCGGGTGATGTTCGAGTTGGCAGGGGTGCGCGCCGAGGATGCCATGGAAGCCATGCGCCTCGCCTCGCACAAGCTCCCCATAGCTACCAGGGCGATATCACGGGAAGAAATCGCCACATAATAGCCATGAGAATCGACGAGATACGGGAACTGACCGATGACCAGCTCGAACGTGAGTTGGATAGTGCCTACCGTGCCCTGCAGAACCTCCGGTTCCGCTTGGCTACCAAGCAACTGAACAACACCTCCGAGGTGCGGGCAACTAGGAAGTCCATCGCAAGACTGCTTACGGTGCAGCGCGAAAGAGATCTGGTGGAAAGATAGGATGGCGAAGGAGACAAGAAAGAAGCGCCAAGGCCGGGTTGTCCGCAATACCATGGACAAAACGGTCATTGTGGCCGTCGAGTGGCGCCAGCGTCACCCGCTGTACCGCAAGAGCGTCCGCCGTGTGACCCGCTTTTTCGCCCACGATGGCGACAACCGCTGCCAGCTCGGCGATATCGTTCGCATCGAGGAAACGCGCCCCATCTCCCGCCTCAAGAGATGGCGCGTAGTGCAGATCATGGAGAGTCACGAGGTCGCCGAGGTGCAGCCCATCGAGTTGGACCAGCCAGTCCTCGAGGAAGTCTCGGAGATCGAGGCCGTTGCCGACTCCGCCAACGGAGACCTGTCATTGGCAGACCTCGAAGACTTGGAAGACGACGATGCCCTGCTGTTCGCCGAACTGGAACGGGAGCAGCGTGAAGCGTCCCAGAACGCCATTGACGACGATGCCTTGGACGACGACGCAGCCGACGAGGTCGAGGAGCAGCAGCGGTGATACAGACCTTCTCCCGGCTCAACGTGGCCGACAACAGCGGTGCCAAGAGTGTCATGTGTATCAACATACCGGGCAGCAGCCGGCGCCGCTACGCCTCGCTGGGCGACACCATCGTGGCCGCTGTCAAGGAAGCTACGCCCGGTGCCGCCGTCAAGCGTGGCGACGTTGTCAGGGCCGTGGTTGTTCGCATCGCCAAGCCCTACCGTCGGCCCGACGGGTCATGGGTCAGCTTCGATGACAACGCTGCCGTGGTGATCAATGACAGGCAGGGCAGCCCCCGTGGCACCCGTATCTTCGGCCCCGTGGCCCGCGAGTTGCGCGACCGGGGCTACATGCGCATCATCTCCTTGGCCCCAGAGGTGGTGTGATGAAGATTCGCAAGGGCGACCAGGTGATGATTGTGTCCGGCCGGGACAAGGGTAAGCAGGGAAGGGTGGAACGGGTGATACCTTCCGAAGACAAGGTTGTGGTCGCTGGCCTGAACACCGTCACCCGCCACGTGCGTCCCAGGGCCGGAGTGCGACAGGCGGGCCGCATACAACAGGAAGCCCCGCTGGACGCCTCCAACGTGCGCCTCATGTGCAATGCCTGCAATCGCCCCGTGCGCACCCGTTCCCACAACCTCGAAGATGGATCGAAGGTACGAGTATGTCAGAAGTGCCAGGAAACGATCGACTGGAGCCGCAGCAGCGCGTAACGCGCCGCGCCACTGGCTCCAGGCGTCGTGGGTCCGAAACAGCTCCAGCTGAAGCAGAGCAGGCAGGGGAAAGCCCGGAAACCGCCGCTGCGCTAAGCAGTAACGGGCACGCGGTTCCCCGTCTGCTGGAACGCTACCGCGACGAGGTGGTCCCCACCATGATGCGGGAGTTCAACTACCGCAATGCCATGGAGGTCCCTCGCCTGCAGAAAGTAATGCTCAATATCGGCTTGGGCGAAGCCCTGACCAACTCCCGCGCCATGGAGTTCGCTGTTCGCGATCTGGCTATCATCTCCGGCCAGAAGCCGGTGACAACTCGCGCAAGGCGTTCCATCGCAGGTTTCAAGCTTCGCGAGGGCAACGCCATCGGCACCTCGGTAACCCTGAGGCGCGCCCGCATGTTCCATTTCGTCGATAGGCTGTTCAATGCTGCCCTCCCGCGTACGCGCGACTTCCGTGGAACGTCGCGCAGTGCTTTCGATGGGCGCGGGAACTACTCGCTGGGTATACGGGAGCAGATAATCTTCCCCGAAATCGATTACGGGCAAATCGACAGGATTCGAGGCTTCCAGGTCACCTTCGTCACCAGTGCCCGCAACGATACGGAAGCCGCCCGCTTGCTCGAGCTTCTGGGCATGCCCTTCGCCCGCGCCACCGAATGACCTGATAAGGACTCGACTAAAGTTAGCAAGGAGACAATGACCCTTGGCCAAGACCTCCAAGATAGAAAAGTGGAAGCGGACCCCCAAGTTTCCGGTGCGGTATCACAACCGGTGCAATCGCTGCGGCAGGCCCCGCGCCTACATCCGCTACGCAGGCGTATGCCGCATCTGCTTCCGCCAACTGGCTCTCAAGGGCCAGCTACCTGGAGTCCGCAAGGCAAGCTGGTAGAATCTGAGTTCCGCACCGCGAGGTTTCTGTGACCGATCCCATAGCTGATATGCTGACAAGAATCCGCAATGCCTTGGCTGTGCGCCATGAGGGTACCAATGTGCCCGCTTCCAAGATGAAGCTCGGCATCGCCCGTATTCTCAAGGCAGAGGGTTTCATCCGCGATTACGAGCTGGTCCGTGGCTATCGTCACCCCACCATGAGGGTTCATCTGGCCTATTCCGACCGTAGGCAACCAGCTATCAGCGGGTTGAAGCGCGTGAGCAAGCCCGGGCTTCGCGTGTACGTCGGGAAGGGCGAAATACCAAGGGTCTACGGCGGCATCGGTATCGCCATTCTTTCCACCTCCCAAGGACTGATGACAGGACGGGAAGCATGGCGCGCCGGCGTCGGAGGGGAGCTTCTCTGCTATGTCTGGTAACGGTAGGAACAAGGAAGAGCCCACCCTCTCACGTGTGGGACGTCGTCCGGTGCCCATTCCGCCGGGGGTGAACGTCTCGGTGGAAGGTAACGTCCTGAGCGCCCAGGGTCCCGCCGGGGCCCTGACCCGCCAGATCCACCCCGAAGTCGTCATCCGCGTGGAAGACGGCGCCGTTGTGGTGGAACGCTACTCCAGCCGCAAGTTTCACCGCTCCCTTCACGGACTCTGGCGTAGCTTGGTGGCCAACACCATCACTGGCGTGACCGAAGGATACCAGAAGACCATCGAGTTGGTCGGCGTCGGCTATCGCGCCCAGCAGTCCGGCGACGGCATAGTCCTCAACGTCGGTCTGAGCCACTCCGTGGAAATGCAACCCATGGATGGGGTCACTCTCACCGTCGAGGGCAACAACAGGATTCAAGTCCGAGGTCTCGACAAGCAACGTGTTGGGGAGATGGCAGCCCGCATCAGGCGGGTGAGACCCCCCGACCCGTACAAGGGCAAGGGTGCCCGGCTCTCCACTGAAATAGTACGACTGAAGCCGGGTAAGGCCGGACGCAAGGCGGGATAATCAAATGCCCAAGGACAAGACAGCAAGGCACCCCAGATTGGCCCGGCATGCCCGCTTGCGAAAGAAGGTCTCGGGGACCACTGACCGCCCTCGGCTCGCGGTCTTCCGCAGCCACACCCACATCTACGCCCAGATTATCGACGACAGTTCAGGCCATACCCTCCAGTCAGCATCCAGCTTGGAGTTGACCCGCAGGGGCGATGCGATCGGAGGTACCAAGACTGAATGGTCCCGTCGAGTCGGGGCGGAGATCGCCCAGAAGGCAAAACAGAGCGGCATAACGAAGGTCGTGTTCGACCGGGGCGGCAACGACTACCACGGACGCGTTAAGGCTCTGGCGGAAGCCGCCAGGGAGGAAGGTCTGGTCTTCTGATGGTGATGACGGCCCCAAGACGCGGCAGGCCCGATGCAGCAGACTCCGGCATGAACGAGCGCGTCGTCTATACGCGCCGTATCGCTAAGGTGGTGAAGGGAGGCCGTCACCTGCGGTTCAACGCCCTCGTCGTCGTAGGCGACGGTGAGGGGCAGGTGGGGGCTGGCATGGGCAAGGCCATGGCCATACCCGACGCCGTGCGCAAGGGCAACGCTATCGCCCGGAAGGGTTTGGTCCAGGTACCCCTGAAGGGCAGCACCATCCCCCAGGAATGCTCCTCGCGGAAGGGTGCGGCCAAGGTCCTCATCAAGCCCGCACCGGTAGGGACGGGCCTGATCGCCGCCGGAGCAGTGCGTGCCGTGTTGGATCTGGCAGGCGTGAAGGATGTTGTCGCCAAGTCCCTGGGTTCGCGCAATCCCATCAACGTCGTCCAGGCCACCCTCGACGCCCTTCAGCAATTGAAAGACCCTCAAGTAGAGATCGCCCGGCGCACCGGTCGCCGGCCCAGGCAAGAAGCCACCGCAGCAACCACAGAAGAAGAGACCTCCGAGGGTTAGTCCATGGCTTATTTGAAGGTAACCTGGCGTCGAAGCGCCATAGGCCGCAACCGGAAGCAGGGTCGTGTCATCGAGGCCCTCGGCTTGAAGCGACTGTCCGACAGCGCGGTGCACCGCGACACCCCCTCCATCCGCGGCATGATCAATAAGGTATCCCACCTCGTAGAAGTCGAGTTGGTGGAGGAAGGGGCTTCGCACCCTTCCTCTAATGGTTAGGAAGGCGTCATGAGGGAACACGATGTAACATCCCCCTCCGGGGCCAGAAGGCGCCGCAAGCGACTGGGGCGAGGGGACGCCAGCGGCAAAGGCACCTATGCTGGCAGGGGCATGAAGGGACAGAAGTCCCGGTCCGGCAAGTTCCTTCGCGGCTTCGAAGGCGGGCAGATGTCCCTGGTCAAGGGTCTACCCACCAAGCGTGGCTTCACCAACATCTTTCGCGTCGAGTACGCAACCGTGAAGCTGGGACGCTTGGGCGAATTTCCCCAAGGGACTCGGATCACACCTGAATTGCTGCATCAGCAGGGGTTGGTACGCAACCGCAAGCTGCCCGTCAAGATACTGGGCGACGGCGAGTTGGGCGTATCCCTGACGGTAGCAGTGCACAAGCTCACCGCGTCGGCCCGCCAGAAAATCGAGGCCGCCGGTGGTCGCGTGGAGGAGCTTCAAGCCTGATGATGGCCCAGGAGGCCGGAACTCGACCGCGGCTGTTGCAAGCCACGGTCGATGCCATGCGCATCCCCGACCTTCGTGGCAAGGTCCTCTTTACCCTGGCCCTGCTGGCCATCTACCGGTTCATAGCCCACGTGCCCATCCCTGGCGTCGACACCGCCCTGCTGGACCAGCAGTTCCGCGACAACCAACTCCTCGGCTTCCTCGACCTCTTCAGCGGTGGCGCACTGCGCAACCTCAGCGTAGCCGCTCTGGGTGTCTATCCCTACATCACGGCATCCATCGTGATGCAGTTGCTGACGCCCGTCATACCCAAGCTGCAGCAGATCTCCCGCGAGGGAGAATCGGGCCGCCAGAAGATAAACCGTATCGTCCACTGGCTCACCGTCCCCATCGCCTTGGCCCAGGGCTTCGGTCAGTTGCAACTGCTGCGCCAAGCTGGCGTCGTCGGCGAAGTGGGCATGAACATCGAGACGTTGGCCATAGTGCTCTCCTTGGCAGCAGGCACCATCTTCCTCGTATGGATGGGCGAACTGATTACCGAGCGTGGCATCGGAAACGGTATCTCGCTGATCATTTTCGCCGGGAT